>JAIXQM010000179.1 GCA_027485735.1 Sphingomonadales bacterium
CCAGGCGGCACCATGAACTTGTTGCCCAAGGCGCTGCACGGCGACGCCAGCCTTGAGGCCATCGTGGCGGTGGCCGGGCAGGGGGTGCTTGCCCATGTGCCGGTGGTGCGCGCCGCTGGTCACACCAGTTACTGCCGGATCATCATCGGGCCGCTCACCCGCTGGGCACTGGCGCGGGAAAATGCCCGCCATGGCCGCATCTGGCGGGTTTTGCAGGCGGTGCGGTTGTCGCTGGCGCGGGGGTTTTTGGGCGGGGTGAAGGTGGCCGGTCAGCCCGGCCGCAACCCCGGTGTGCTGGTGATGCCGGGCGATCAGGGCCTGGAAGTGGCGCTGTTTTCCGGCCGCGGGCTGGCCGATGCGATGGCAGTGGCAGTGAACTGGCTGCTGAATGATTGGCGCGCCGCTGCCAGCGTGACGGCGTTCACGGCGCCTGAACTGGTGGTGGGCCGTCGCCGTATGGTGCGATGCCTGTTCGATGGCGAGCTGCGCCGCCTGCCGCCGCCCGTTCGTTTCGTGCCCGGTTGGTCCGATCTGCGCTACATCCGCACCCTGGCCTAGCCGGCCAACTTGCGTGCCTCTGCGAAGAAACTTTCGATTCGCGCCGGCGTTGCATCGCGGATGGTGCCAACCACTTTCATGTGCGTCACCTTCAGGCCGACGAAATCCAGGATCTGCCGGCGCAGCACATTGAGCCAGCCGTTGCGATAGCCCAGCCACAGATACCAGGGCGGTGTATCGGCGGTGATCAGCACGCGGGCAGTGCGGCCTTCAAAAAGCTTTTTGGGGAAATGCCCGTCGCCTTCGTAGGCAAAGGCGATGCCGGGCAGGAAAACACGGTCGATCAGGCCCTTCAGCTTGGCCGGCGCCGCGCCCCACCACAGCGGGTGGACGAGGATGAGCGTGTCGCACCAACGCACGGCATCAAGAAATAACTGCAGGTCAGGCTCATGGTCTTGGCGGTGCTTGTAGCCGTGGGCGAGATTGGGATCGAACTGCATTGCCGACAGGTGCAGCAGCTTCACCTCTGCGCCGCGCGCCCGCGCCGTTTCGGCGGCGGCAGAGGCCAGCGCGCTGCACAAGGATGTGCCATCGGGGTGGCCATCCAGCACCAGCACGCGCGAACTTGGGGCGGCCATCAGCGATCCTTTTGAAATTGCCGGGGTCTCTACCAGCGTTCCGCGGCGGCGTCGTCTATGCCTTTTGCCTCAACCCAGCGCGTCGTGCCGTCGGCCCATTCCTCGCGCTTCCAGAACGGGGCCTTGGTTTTCAGCCAGTCCATCAGGAACTGCGCGGCGGCGAAGGCGTGAGCGCGGTGGGGGGAGGCGGTGACGACCAGCACGATGCTATCGCCGGGCAAGAGGCGCCCGTGACGGTGGATGATGGTGCCAATGGTATTGGGCCAGCGGACGGCGGCATCGGCGGCAATGGCCTGCATCTGGGCCAGCGTCATTGCCGGATAATGTTCAAGGGTCAGGGCAACAAGGCCCTCATCGGCGCGCACCAGCCCGGTGAAGGCGACAGCGGCGCCGAGATCGGTGCGGCCGGCCAGCAGCGCGGCCTGTACGATGGCGGAGTCGAAGGGCTCGCTCTGGAGCCGCGCTGCAATCATCCGCCCGTCACCGGCGGGAAGATGGCGATTTCGCGCGGGTTGTTGAGCGGCGTGGCGGGGGTGGCGAAGCCCTGATCGACCGCGATGCGGATCCGGCTGCGATCGGCCAGGGCGGCGGCATGGCCGGGGCTGCGGGTGGCGAGCCAATCGAGCAGGGCGGCGACCGTGGTGATGTCGGCGGGCAGGGTGATCGTCTCGCTGTCCGTGCCCACCATCTCGCGCACCCAGGCAAAATACAGCAGCTGCATCATCACATGTGCTTCAGGCCGACGCGCAGATAATCATAGCCGGTGATGAGCGTGAGGATGGCGGCGATCCACAGCGTGACAAGCCCGATGATCTCGGCCGGCAGCCAGGGCAGGATTGGCACCGCGCCAACCAGGATCAGCGCCCCCAGTGCCACCAGTTGGGCCGTGGTCTTCCACTTGGCGAGCTGGCTGACCGGTACCGAGACCTGCACCCCGGCCAGATATTCGCGCAGCCCCGAAACGAACATCTCCCGCAGCAGGATGATCAGGCCGGCAATCACGCTCCACCCATGCAATATCTGGGCATCGACCAGCATCAGGATGACGGCGGCTACCATGATCTTGTCCGCAATCGGATCAAGAAACTGGCCGATTTTCGAGACCGTGCCCCACGACCGCGCCAGATAGCCATCGAAATAATCCGTGATCGCCGCCAGCGTGTAGAGGCCGAACGCTGCCAGCCATTCCCAAGGGTTGGGCCCCCACATCAAGGCAACAAGACCGGGCACCGCGAGGATGCGCGACAGGGTGAGCAGATTGGGGAGGCTGGACAACACAACCCCTTCATAGGCAATCCAGCGCCAAGTGCAAAGTTACCGAAAGGCTTGCTCATGAAGGTTTCTGATGCCGTGCTGTCGCGCCGTTCGGTGCGGGGCTTTTTGCCGACGCCAGTCGATGGTGACGTGATCCGCCGGGTGGTGGAAAAGGCGGCGTGGGCGCCGTCGGGTGGCAATCTGCAGCCCTGGCACATCGATGTGGTGGGCGGCGAAAAACTGGATGAACTGAAACGCATCATGCTGGGCAAGCTGATGGGCGGCGGCCAAATGGAGCCGACCGAGTATGACATCTATCCCAAGGAACTGCCCGAACCGCACAACAGTTACCGGTTTGCCGTGGGTGAGGAGCTCTACAGCCGGCTCGGCATCCCACGTGAGGACAAGGCCGGGCGCCGCATGTGGTTTGCGCGCAATTTCCAGTTCTTTGGTGCGCCGGTTGCCTTGTTCTGCTCGGTCGACCGCCGCATGGGGCCACCGCAGTGGAGCGACCTTGGGATGTATCTGCAGTCGCTGATGCTGCTGCTGAAGGAAGAAGGGCTGGATAGCTGCCCGCAGGAATGCTGGGCGATCTATCCGAAAACCATCGGGGAGTTCATCGGCATTCCGGAAGAACGCATGTTGTTCACCGGCATGGCGATCGGCTTCATCGATCCGGATGACAAGGCCAATCTCTCCCGCCCGAGCCGCGCACCGATGAGCGACTGGGCCGCCTTTCACGGCCTTTGATCCCCGCATCGGCCCTTGCCGCCACCTTGCTGTCGGCGCTGATTCACGCCGGGTGGAACCTGTTCCTCAAGGGCAGCGCCGGGGATCGTCTTGTGGACTTGGCAGTTCTGGGGCTGGGCGGATCGCTGTTCGGCTGCGTGCTGATCGCCCTGTTCGGCGCCCCGGTGGCCGGGGCGTGGCCGTTTATCCTGGCTTCCAGCGCCATCCACCTCGTCTATTGGACGGCCCTCACCAAGGGTTATGCCGCCGGGGACATGAGCCATGTTTATACGATTGCCCGCGGGATCGCTCCGGCGTTGGTGACGCTGGGGGCTGTGATCTTCGCTGCTGAAGTACCGGGCGTGGGGCAGGGGCTGGGAGTCGCAGCCATCAGCATCGGGGTGATGCTGGTTGGCGTGAACCGTCGCGCGCCGCTGGCGGCGACGGCCTGGGCACTGCTCACCGGAGCCATGATTGCCGGCTATTCTTTGGTTGATGCGATGGGCGTGCGGGTGAATGGCGACGTGTTCAGTTACAAGGGCTGGGGCGCAGTGTTCACCTTCCTGCCGATCAGCCTGTTCGTCATCGCCCGGCGCGGGCCAACGGGCTTTGCAGCGGCCGCAGCCGGGCGCTGGCGGCAGGGGCTGATCGCGGGTGCCCTTTCCAGTGCCGGCTTCATGCTGGTGCTGTGGGCCCAGATGCGCGCGCCGATTGGTCCGATCACGGCGCTGCGGGAAACCAGCGTGCTGTTCGGTGCGGCGCTGGCAGCGCTGTTGCTGAAGGAACAGGTGACGCGCAGGCGCTGGGTCGGCGCGCTGGTGGTGTGTGCCGGGGCGATGCTGATCGGCTTTTCGGGTTAGGCTTCCCTGGCCCCCAGCCCGAGCAATTTCTTCGTCCGGGCAATGAAGGCGGTGTTGTCGCCGCCTTCCTGTACCGGCGAGACTTCCGGCACCTTCAACCCGCGCTGTACGGCGGGGCGGGCCGCAATTGCGTCGACCCAGCGGGACAGGTGCGGTAAGGGCGCCAGGTCCACCCCGGTCCAACCCGCGGTGCGTACCCAGCAGAAATGCGCGATGTCGGCGATGCTGTAGTCCCCGGCCAGATAGTCGCGGTCCGCCAGCCGTGAATCGAGAATGGTGAACAATCGCTTCACCTCGCCCAGGTAACGCGCCTGCACCGCCGGCAAGTTCTCCGGCCAATAATGGCCGAACAGATTGGCCTGGCCCATCATCGGCCCCAGCCCGCCCACCTGCAGCATCAGCCACTGCAGCGCTTCGGAACGAGCGCGGGGTTCGGCGGGCAGCAACTGGCCGGATTTTTCTGCCAGCCAGACGAGGATGGCACCCGATTCCATCACGGCGAAATCATCGTCGATCAGGCACGGCACCTTGCCGTTGGGGTTCAATTTCAGGAACTCCGCCCGCTTCTGCTCGCCCTTGGTCAGATCGAGCGGCTGCACGGTATAGCCCAGGCCCATCTCCTCCAGCGCGATGGAAACCTTGTAGCCATCGGGCGTGGGCGCGGTGAAGAGGATCAGGCTCATGGACGCAGCCTACGCGGCTAACCGTTCGGGTGGAAGTGCTGCCAGATCGCCAGTGCCATCTGGCTGGAAATGCCGGGCGCGCGTTCCAGGTCCTCCAGCGTGGCGCCCTTCACGGCGCGGCTGGTGCCGAAGTGCATCAGCAGCGCTTTCTTGCGGGCCGGACCGATGCCGGGCACTTCGTCCAGTGGGCTTTGCGTGATGGATTTGGCGCGCTTTGCCCGGTGCGCGCCGATGGCAAATCTGTGCGCCTCGTCGCGCAGCCGCTGCAGGAAGAACATCACCGGAGCGTTGGGCGGCAGCGTGAATTCGCGCCCTGATGGCAGATAGAAGGTCTCGCGCCCGGCGTTGCGTTCAGGTCCCTTAGCGACGCCGACGATCGGCACATCCACGCCCAGCTCAGCCAATGCGCTCATCACCGCCGAAACCTGGCCCTTGCCGCCATCGATCAGGCACAGATCGGGCCATGTGCCGCTTTCCCGATCCGGGTCTTCGGCTTCCAGCCGGGCAAAGCGCCGGTGCAGCATCGCCTTCATCATGGCGAAATCGTCGCCCGGCGTGATGCTTTCATCCTTCATGTTGAACTTGCGATATTGGCCCTTCTGGAAACCGTCCGGCCCGGCGACGACCATGCCGCCCAGCGCATTCGTGCCCTGGATATGGCTGTTGTCGTAAATCTCGATTCGCGCCGGCGGGGCATCGAGTTCGAAGATCTCCGCCAGTTCCCGCAGCAGTTTGCCCTGCGTCGTCGTTTCGGCGCGGCGGCGCTGGATGGCTTCCTCGGCATTGCGCTGCGCCTGTTCCACCAGCTTCCTTGCCGGCCCGCGCTGGGCGTGGCGCAGGCTGACCTTGCGCCCGGCCTTCACGCTGAGTGCCAGCGCCAGCAGTTCCGCTTCCGGCAAAGTCCGATCAAGCAACAGCTCGCGCGGCGGCGGCAGCTCCTCGTACAGCTGGGCGAGGAAGCTCTGGAGCACTTCGGCCTCATCCACGCCTTCGGTGTGGCCGGGGAAGAAGCTGCGGTGGCCCCAGTTCTGGCCGCCGCGGATGAAGAAGATCTGCACGCACATGGCGCCGCCATCGGTGGCCATGGCGATCACGTCGGCTTCGCTGGTGGCGCCTTCGGCGTTGATGGCCTGACTGCCCTGAATGAAGGTCAACGCCTTCAGCCGGTCACGCAGCACCGCCGCTGTCTCGAAGTCCATGGCTTCCGCCGCCGATTGCATCGCCTCGGCCAGCTTCTTCTGCGCCTCTTGCGTGCGGCCCGACAGGAAGCCCTTGGCGTCCTCCACCAGCTCTGCGTAGCCGACGTCATCGATGCGGCCCACACACGGCGCCGAGCAGCGCTTGATCTGGTAGAGCAGGCAGGGCCGCGAACGATTGGCGAAGAAACTGTCCGTACAGCTCCTGAGCAGGAACACCTTCTGCAGCGCGTTCAGCGTGGCATTCACCGCGCCGGCGCTGGCGAACGGGCCATAATAGCTGCCCTTGGCCGCCCGCGCGCCGCGATGCTTGGAAATGCGAGGGAAATCATGATCTTCGCGTAGCAGGATGAAGGGGAAACTCTTGTCGTCGCGCAGCAGCACATTGTACGCCGGGCGATAGCGCTTGATCAGCTGGGCTTCCAGCAACAGCGCTTCGGCCTCGCTGTTGGTGGTCACGATCTCCATGGCGCGGGTCTGCGCCACCATGCGCTGCAATCGGCGGGGCAGGCGGGTGACCTGGGTATAGTTGGTCACCCGCTGCTTCAGCGTGCGCGCTTTGCCAACATACAGCACGTCGCCACTGGCATCGAGCATGCGATACACGCCGGGCTTCAGTGGCAGGGTCTTCACCACGCGCCTTATGGTGGCGACACCCAGATCAAGATCAGGCGCCTCCGTGCCGCGCACCGTGTAGGTCTGCGCTTCCTCGGAAAAACGGTCGGGGGTTTCGGTCATGCTGTGCAGCCGATAGCCGCGGCGGGCCTGTCATGGCAAATGCCCACAAGGCTGCTATCGATCAGCTCATGCCGATTCTGCGCCTCTTCGCCGGCCTTCTGGCCCTTGCCCTGTCTGCCTGCGCGTCGAACACCCCGCCGCCGGCAACCGCCGCCGCCGTGAAACGGCCCGCGCACCCGGTCATCCTTATCTCCGTCGATGGCCTGCGCGCCGATTATTTGCGCCGCGGGGTGAGCCCCAACATCACGGCGCTGGCAGCGCGCGGTGTCACTACCAACGCGATGCGACCAAGCTTCCCGTCGCTCACCTTCCCCAATCACTATACGCTGGTGACAGGTCTGCGGCCGGATCGCCACGGCGTCGTCAACAACAATATGCGGGACGCCGATCTTGGCGCCTTTTCAATGGGGATCCGCAGCGCCGTGGAGGATGGCCGCTGGTGGAACGATGCCGAACCGATCTGGGTGACCGCTGAACAGGCCGGCATCCCTACCGCCACCATGTTCTGGCCGGGCAGCGAAGCGGCGGTGCGCGGCGTGCGCCCGTACCGCTGGCTGAAGTTCGATGGCGACATGCCGGAAGCGGCGCGAGTCGATCAGTTGCTGGCCTGGCTGGATGAACGGCCCCAAGAACGGCCAAGCCTCGGCTTTGCCACGCTCTATTTCGACACTGTTGATCACGATGGCCATGAATTTGGTCCGGATTCGCCGCAGGTGAACACGGCACTGGCCCGGGTTGATGCCCAGATCGGCCGGCTGCTGGCCGGCCTGCAGCAGCGCGGTATCGAAGCCAACATCGTGCTGGTGGCCGATCATGGCATGGCTCAGGTGAGCAATGATCGCCGTATCCTGCTGGATGCGCTGCTCGATCCGGCCTCGGTGCAACTCGTGGCTGGCGGCGCCATCGCCAGCCTGAACCCGCAGCCGGGGCAAGAGGTGGCCGTGAAGGCTGCCCTGCTGCGGCCGCACCCACACATGGCCTGCCACGAAAAGGCCAATCTGCCCGCCCGTCTGCATTATGGCCGCCACCGCCGGGTGCCGGCGATCATTTGCATTGCCGAAGCCGGCTGGATGATCTGGCAGTCGGCGCCGCCGGCCAGCCAGACGCAGCGGCCGCTGGGCGGTATGCACGGCTATGATCCAGCCCATCCCGATATGGCCGCCAGCTTCGTCGCCGCCGGGCCGGCCTTCCGCGCCGGGATGGTCCTGCCGCCGTTCGACAATGTCGATGTTCACCCGCTGCTGCTGCGCCTGCTCGGCCTGCCTGCGATGGCAACCGACGGCGACGGCAAAGTGCTGGCAAAGGCCCTGCGCTGAACTGCACGTTGCGCAGCCGCCCGCAAAGGCTTAGGCGGCGCCCATCATGACGGGCCTGCCTAAACGAACAGCCATCATCACCGGTGGTGCCAAGCGCATTGGCGGCGCCATCACGCGCGCACTCGCCGCCGATGGCTGGTACGTGCTGATCCACTGCAACCAGAGCCGTGCCGAAGCCGAAGCATTGGCCACCGAGCTTGGAAATGCCAGCGTGGTCGCCGCCGATCTCGCCGATCCGTCCGCTGCAGACATCATCATGGCGGCCTGCGCCGGCTTGCCGCCGGCCCGACTGCTGGTGAACAGCGCCAGCCGTTTCGTTTATGACCGGATCGAGGATTTCAGCCCCGCCGATTTCGATATCCACATGGCGGTGAACCTGCGCGCGCCGGCGCTGCTCAGCCGCGCCTTTGCCGCCGGGTTGCCCGATACGCTCGATGATCCGGCACTGGTGGTCAACCTGCTCGATGCCAAGCTGGCCAGCCTCAACCCGGATTACTTCACCTACACCTTGTCCAAGATTGGATTCGAGGGGCTGACCGAACTGACCGCGCGCTCCTATGCGCCGCGCTTGCGTTGTGTGGGCATTGCGCCGGCGGTGACGCTGGTATCGGGGCCACAGACGCGCGAGAATTTCGAAGCCGTGCACGGGCTCAACCCGCTGGGCCGCGGCGTGACGGTGGATGATATCGTCACCGCGCTGCGCTTCATCATCGTCACCCCCACCTTCAACGCGCAAACCATCGTCCTGGATGGTGGGCAGCGCCTGCTCGGCCTGCCCCGCGACGTTGCCCACATGGTAGAAAAATGATGCCCGATAACGTGCCGCCGCCCACCTTCATCGAACCGATGGCGCCCGGCTTGGTGCCGCGTCATCTGGCGATCCGCTCCCGCAAGCTGTTTCTGCAGGATTTCGATCTGCCAGTGGACATCGGCTTCCACGCCTTTGAAGTCGGCAGCCCGCAAACGCTGCGCCTGAATATCGAAGTGTGGGTGGATGCCGATCATTTTCCGCGCTGCGACACGGTCGCCGAAGCCTGGGACTATGACTTCCTGCGCAATGCCGTGCTTGGCCTGGTGGAGGGTCGTCGCTTCAACCTGCAGGAAACCGTGGCGCACGCCATTTACGATATGGTGGCCGCGCGCGCCGGCGTGGTGGGCCTGCGCGTTTCGACGCGCAAGCCGGACGTCTATCCGGATTGCGAAGCTGTCGGCGTGGAGCTGTCCAGCTTCTAGTTGGTCTTGCCGCAGGGGCCCAGGCTGGCGAGCGCATCGCGCCAGTCCTTGGCCAGCGCCGGATCAGCGCCGCCGGCTGAGGCGGGCAGGCGGGCGGGGAGGAAGCAGGCCAGGCGGTACCAGAGCAGGGTGCCCGGCCGCACCCGCTCAGCTGATTCGTCGATGATGTCGCCGCGCGCCACCAGCACCCGCTGCACCTCGCCGGGCCGATTCTGCACCACCAGAGTCGCGGGCTTGCCATCGGTCGTGGCAAGGAAGAACTGGCTCTCGCTTTCACCCGGCACCGTGCCATCGGCGCGAAAGCCATTGGAAACGCTGCGGATAATCGGCACCTTGCCGGATCGCTGCTCGGCCACGACGGCGCGCACCGTGTCAGCCAGCGCCGAATCCCATGGCTGCTGGGCGCGGCGCGAGATCAGCCTGGTGCTGCCGGTTTCTTTCGTCGAATCAAGAAAGGCCAATATATCCAGTCCCTTGGCCTGAGGTACCCGCCCGCGCGAATCCAGTGGTGCATCCCACAGATATTGCAAGGTGCCGCCCAAAGCGCCGGGAGCAACCAGCACATTCGACACGCTTGCGGTCACCAACAGCCGTGCCCGGCCGGCCGCGACATCAGGTGCAGCCTTGCCAGAAAGTCGGGTGGCGCGGGTGATGGTGGCACGCACGATCACCGGGGCAGCCAGGGCCAGTTCGGCGGTATCGGCAAAGCCTGCCAGGCGGTCGTTCGGGATCGTTGTTGGGGCCGGTGCCTGTGCAGCAGCCGGCGCAATAATTACCAGAATCAGGCAGATGGTCAGAATCGGACGCGTCATGGTCGTCATCGTACGGGCGAGCGGCCCGTGCCGGCAACCTGCTGTAGGGTCACACGGCCATCCCCGGCAAAATGGCAGGGAACAAACCCGGATTCTGAGGTGGGGAAACAACGTATCAATACCGAATTCGGCGGGATTGTGGCAAAAAGCCGGTTGCGGCGCCAAGCGGCTTGCGGCTAGAGGAGCACTCCGAGGGTTCGACGCAGGGTTTGAGGGGGGTCCTCTGCTCGCGGCGTTCC
>JAIXQM010000008.1 GCA_027485735.1 Sphingomonadales bacterium
GATGGTGAACGCGACCAGCTGGGTGTCTTGCAGGCGGTCGGGCCCGGCCACTGGCGCATCGCGCTGCCGTGGCCGCGCTGGACGGCACGGTTGGTGCTGATCGAACTGCGCGCCGCCTGATCGTGCCGGCGGGCATTGCCGAATTGCTCAGCGCACAGGGCTGGGCCTTCTGGGTCGCAGCGCTGGTGGGCGTGACCATCCTTGGCCTCGCCAAGGGCGGCTTTGCCGGGCTGGGCGTGCTGGGTGTGCCGATCATGGCCTTGGGCATGAGCCCGGTGCTGGCCGCCGCCATCCTGCTGCCGATCCTGCTGGTGCAGGACGTGTTTTCGGTGAAGGCCTTTGGCGCCCACCGTGAAGATGCCATCCTGAAAATCATGGTGCCGGGCGCCTGCATCGGCATCTTTGCCGGCTGGGCGCTGGCGCGTTTCGTATCGGTATCGGTGGTGGAAGCGGCGGTGGGCCTGATTGCCATCGTGTTTGCCATCCAGCGTATCCGCGCCGAACATCGCGGGGTGCCGGCGCGACTGGGGAGAGCGTGGGAGGGTGTGGCGATGGGCGCGGCGGCTGGCTTCACCAGCCAGATCGCCCATGCTGGTGGGCCGCCGTTCCAGATGCATGTGCTGCCCAAGAAGTTGCCGCGCGACATGTTCATCGGCACCAGCAGCGTGTTTTTCGCACTGATCAACTGGCTGAAAGTGCCCGCCTATTATGCGCTGGGTGCCTTCACGCCGGAAAATCTGTGGTTGGCCGCGGCACTGATGCCGGCGGCGCTGGCGTCCACGTGGGCCGGCACCGTGCTGGTGCGGCGTATTGATGGCCCGCGTTTCTATGCCATCATGCACGCGCTGATGATCTTGGTGGGCGGCAAGCTGGCGTGGGATGGCTTGTCGGCTCTGGTTTGAGGGGGAAGAAGATGAAGACGATCCTGCTGGCGGCTGCCCTGCTGGCCACCTCCGCGGACGCCGCGCCGGTCGATCTGGTCGCGCTCTACAAGGATCTCCACGCCCATCCCGAACTGGGTTTTCAGGAAACCCGCTCGGCCGGCATCCTCGCAGCGGAAGCCCGCGCTGCCGGCTGGCAGGTGACCGAGAAAGTGGGCGGCACCGGCGTCGTGGCCGTGTTGAAGAACGGCCCCGGCCCCACCGTGCTGGTGCGCGCCGACATGGATGCGCTGCCGGTCAAGGAAATCACCGGCCTGCCCTATGCCAGCCAGGCCACCGGCCATTATGCAGGCGGCCCCGAAACCCCGGTGATGCATGCCTGCGGCCACGACATTCACATGACGGTGTGGGCTGGCGTCGTGCGCGCGCTGGCCGAGAAGAAGGCCGGCTGGCGCGGCACGGTGATCATGGTCGCCCAGCCAGCCGAAGAGATTATCCAGGGCGCGCGCGCCATGCTGGCCGACGGCCTCTACGCGCGTTTCGGCCGCCCCGATTATGCGCTGGCGCTGCACGATGGCACCGGCCCTGCCAGTACGGTTCAGGTCAATCTGGCCGCCAATGCCTCAGCGGCCGACACCGTGGACATCGAGGTGAAGGGCGTTGGCGGCCACGGCGCCTACCCGGCCGACACCAAGGATCCGGTGGTGCTGGCCAGCCGCATCGTGCTGGCACTGCAGACGCTGGTGAGCCGCGAGAATGATCCGTTCCGCCCGGCGGTGGTGACCGTGGGCAGCATCCATGGCGGCACCAAGCACAATATCATCGGCGAAAGCGTGCACCTGCAACTCACGGTGCGGAGCTTTGATTCTGCGGTTCAGGCCAAGCTGATCGAGGGCATCAAGCGCATGGCCCGTGGTGAAGCGATCGCCGCCGGCCTGCCGGAGAGCCTCTATCCCGAGGTGACGGTGGACTCCAATGGCACCCAACCCACGATCAACACAAGCGCGCTTGCCACCCGTATCAAGGCGCTGTTCCAGAAGACGTTGGGGCCAGACAAGGTTCTGGAAGGCAACCCTTCGATGGCGTCGGAGGATTATAATCAGTTCGGCCTTGCCGATCCGCGCATCCAGACGGTGATGTACAGTTTGGGCGCGGTGAATGCCGAACTTTGGGCCAAGGCGCAGAAGGATGGCACCAAACTGCCCGGCCCGCACAACCCGCGCTGGGCGCCCGATCCTGCCCCCACCATCGCCACTGGCGTCGCCACCATGACCGACGCAGTGATGATGTTGCTGCCCACCAAGCGCTGAAACAGGGAATCATGACCATGAAGAGTGTCCTCGCTGGCCTGGTGCTTGCTGCTGCTGCGCCCGCCCTTGCTGCCCCGGTTGATCTGGTCACGCTCTACAAGGATCTGCACGCTCACCCCGAACTGGCCTTTCACGAGCTCCGCTCGGCCGGCATCATGGCGGCCGAAGCGCGGGCAGCCGGCTTCGAGGTAACCGAAAAGGTGGGCCGCACTGGCGTGGTGGCAGTGCTGAAGAACGGCAAGGGCCCAACCCTTCTGATCCGCGCCGACATGGACGGCCTGCCCGTGAAGGAAGCCACGGGCCTGCCTTATGCCAGCGCTGCGATGGGCCAGTATGACGAAGGCCCGATGACGCCGGTGATGCACGCCTGCGGCCATGACATCCACATGGCGGTGTGGATCGGCACGGCACGTTGGCTGGCCGAAAACCGCAAGGCCTGGCGCGGCACCGTGGTGATGATCGGGCAGCCCGCCGAAGAAGCCAGCGGCGGCGCGCGGGCGATGCTGGCCGATGGCCTGCTCACGCGCTTTCCCAAGCCCGATTTTGCTTTGGCCTTGCACGACAACAGCACACTGCCCGCCGGCCAGGTGAGCGTGCCGCTGTTCCGGGCGCTGTCGATCAGCAGTTCGATGGATATTGTTGTGAAGGGCGTTGGCGGCCACGGCGCCTATCCGTCGACGACGAAAGACCCGGTGGCACTGGCCGGGCGCATCATCACGGCGCTGCAAACCATCATTTCCCGTGAAAACGATCCGTTCCAACCGGCGGTAATCACCGTGGGCAGCATCCACGGCGGCACCAAGCACAACATCATCCCCGATGAGGTGGCGCTGCAACTGACCATTCGCAGCTATGACAGCGTCCAGCAGCAGCGGTTGATCGACAGCATCAAACGGGTGGTGAACGGCGAAGCTATCGCCGCCGGCATCCCCGAACGCCTGATGCCGAGCTTCCGTGGCGGCACGTTCGGCCAGCCCACGTTGAACGACACGCCGATGGCCACCCGCCTGAAGGCCCAGTTCGAAGCCAAATTGGGCAAGGACCGGGTGGTGGACCTCGATCCGTCGATGGCGTCGGAAGATTTCCAGTATTTCGGGCTGGAAGCAAAAATCCCGTCGGTGATCTATTGGCTGGGTGGCGTCGGCAAGGCGCAGTGGGAGGCCGCGAACGCTGGCGGTCCGGCGATCCCGTCGCTGCACAACAGCGGCTGGGCCCCTGATCCGGCACCGACCATCGCGACGGGTGTGGAAAGCATGACAGCAGCCGTGGAGATGCTGCTGCCGGCCAAATAGCCTTATCAAAAGCGCCAAGCGCCGAATCGCCCCATCGGCGTGCTACAACTCTCCCAACCACACAGCTGGGGAGGCTGAGCCATGC
>JAIXQM010000087.1 GCA_027485735.1 Sphingomonadales bacterium
CACGGCGAAGGCGGCCAGATCGTCTCCACCGCCTCGATGGCTGGGCTCGTGGCGGCGGTGGCGCCGGGCTACAATGTCACCAAATATGGCGTGGTCGCGCTTTCGGAAGGGCTGCGGCCAACGCTGGCGACGAAAGGCATCGGCGTGTCGGTGCTCTGCCCCGGCTTCATCCGCACCCGCATCATGGAATCGGCCCGCGCGATCCCCGAACGCCTTGTGGGCCAGATCGCCTTGCCTGATCCCACCGCCTTGCCGAACGAATTTGCGGTGATGGCCACCCAAGCCATCCAGAACGGCATCGATCCGTTGTACGTGGGCGAACTGGTGGTGGAAGGCATCGAGGGCGACTGGCCCTATATCTTCACCGACAACAATTTCGAAGCGGGGGTGGACCTGCGCTTTGCCGCGATCAAGGCCGGGTTTGACAAGATCAGGGGACGAAAGCCGCGCCACTGACCCTGTTCAGGCAGCGGCGATGGTCGTGCGGTGCAGCAACCGTGCGTGGCCCTGATAGCCACCGGTGGCGGCGTGCAGCACCGATCTGTTATCCCACATCACCAGCATGTTCGGCTGCCAGCGGTGGCGATATTGGAAGCGCTCCTGCCCCTGCCAGTGATAGAGTTCCACCAGCAGTGGCAGCGCCTCTTCCTCGCTCATGCCTTCAAAACCGATGATATAGCCCAGGCAACCGAACAGGCCTTCGCGGCCGGTTTCGGGGTGGCGGCGGATGAAGGGATGGCGCTGGGTGGCGCGGGCCGTTTCCGAAGGGCGGATGTCCATGCTGCGGCCTTTATCGCCCGCACCATAGAAGCCTTCGGGGGCATAGGCTTTCTGCGCCGAATGAATGGCGGTCAGCCCTTCGATGCGCGCGCGCAGTTCGGCCGGCATCGCGTCCAGCGCCAGATGCTGGTTGGCAAACAGCGTGTCGCCGCCCATCGGCGGAATGGTGATGCCATAAAGGCAGGTGCCGGCCGGCGGGCGCGCCTGAAAGCTCCAATCCGTGTGCCAGGTCTCGGCAAAGATCGGCGCGGTTTCATCGGCCGCCCGCGCGACAGCGATGATGTGCTGGCGGCCGGCGATGGGCGCAATGAACGGATCGTCGCCAAAGCCGCCCATGGCCAGCGTGAACCGTTCCAGATCATCATCGGACAATTTCTGATCGGGGAAGGCCAGCACATGATGCTGTAACCACGCCGCGCGGATGGCGGCCACCGTTTCAGCTGCCAGCGGGCCGGCAAGATCAACCCCCGTCACCACGGCCCCGCAGGCTTGTCCCGTCGGCTCGATCTGCATCATCCATCCCCTTCCCGCCATGCTGGCAGGCCGGGCAGGCGGCCGTCAATGCCCCGGCGCGGCCGGGCCGGAGACATTCACCCGCGGAATCAGCCACACCGCTGCCGCCGCGATCAGGAACAGGATACCGGCGGTGGAATAGATGTGGAGATTGGCCACGGTCGCCGCCTGCACGTCGATCATCCGTTCGATGACCCCGCGCGCCTGTTCGGCCGACATGCCGGCGCCCTGCATCTTCTGAAGCATCGCGTCGGCATCGTTCAAACTGTCCACCAGCGCCGTGCGAACATGGCGCGATTCATTTTCCCAACTGCTGGTCGCAATGGCGGCGCCGATTGCCCCACACAGGGTGCGCACGAAACTCATGATGCCGGCCGCCGAGACATATTCGCTGTCCTTCACGCTGCCCAGCGCCAGGCTGGTTAGCCCGATGAAGAAGAAGGGCATGCCGATGCCGGTGAGGAAATGCGGCAGCGCCAGCGCGAAATAGTCGCTTTCGGTGGACCAGGTGGTGCGCATCAGGGCGACCACGCCCAGCCAGGCCACGCCGGCGCTCACCGTGATACGTGGATCCACCCGAGTGAGCAGCAGGCCGGCAATCGGCGCCATGCCCACCGCCATCACGCCGATCCACGCCACGGTATTGCCGGCCTGGCTGGCCGTGTAGCCAAGTGTCGATTGCAGCCACAGCGGCGTGAGCACGACGATGGCAAAGAAGCTGCCAAACACCAGGGAAACGACACCGGTCGCCATGGCAAAGCCGCGATGGCGGAAGATGCGGATATCGACGATCGGGTGATCATCGGTGAGTTCCCAGATGATGAAGGCCGCGGTGCCAACAGCGGCGATCACGGCCAGCGCGATGATCTGATTTGATTCGAACCAGTCATGCTCGCGCCCGGTATCCAGCATGATCTGGAAGGCGCCGATACCGATCACCAGCAGGATGAAGCCAATCACATCGATGGGCTGGCGGGCGATGGTGGTTTCAAACCGCTTCATCATCCGCGAAATCACCACGAAGCACAGCGCCACCACCGGCAGGTTGATGAAGAAGATCCAGTGCCACGACATGTTGTCGGAGATCAGCCCGCCCAAGATCGGGCCCAGGATGGGCGCCGCCGTGGTGGTGGCCGCCCACAGGCCAACGGCGGCTCCGCGCTGTTTGGGCGGGAAGATCACCACCAGCAGCGCCTGAGACAGCGGCATCAACGGCCCGCCGGCAAAGCCCTGCAGCACGCGGAACAGCACCAGCGATCCGATGTTCTGCGACAGGCCACACAACAGCGAGAACAGGCCGAACCCGGCCAGCGACACAAGGAACCAGCGCACCGTGCCGAACCGCATCGCCAGCCAGCCAGCCAGCGGCACCGAAATGGCGTCGGCAACGGAATAGCTGGTGATCGCCCAGGTGCCCTGCGCCGGCGCAATCGCCAAGCTGCCGGCGATGTGCGGCACGCTCACGTTGGCGATGGTCGTGTCCAGCACAACGGTGAAATTGGCCAAAGCCATGGTGAAGGCGGTCAGCCACAGCGTGCTGCCGGTCAATGGCTCCGGCGGCGCGGGTGCTGGCGCGGCTTCGGCCTCGCTCATTCGCGCGTGTCCACCACCGCCGTCATCGACAGGCCAACCCGCAACGGGTGGGCCTTCACTTCGGTATCATCCAGCGCAATACGCACCGGCAGGCGCTGCACCACCTTCACCCAGTTGCCGGTGGCATTCTGCGCCGGGATCAGCGCAAAGGCCGCACCGGTGCCGCCGGCCATGCCGACCACCTTGCCGTGATAGGTGACGCTGCCGCCGTAAAGATCGGATTCCAGCTCCACCGTCTGGCCGAGGCGGATGGTTTTGAGCTGGCTTTCCTTGAAATTGGCATCGACGAACAGGCCGACCGTGGGCACCAGAGTCATCAACGGCGCCCCGCCAGCGACGCGCTGGCCGATCTGCACGTTGCGGTTGGTGACGATGCCGGCAACCGGTGCCTTGATCACGGTGCGATCCAGATCGAGCTTCGCCTTGGCCAGCGCTGCTTCGGCGGCGCGGATATCGGGCGCGGTGGACAGGGTCGTGCCCCGCACCATTGCGGCAGCAGCAGCAGCATCGCCGGCCGCGGAACGCGCCGTATCCTGCGCTGCGGCAACCGCCGTGCGCGCGGCATCGCGGGTGGCCATCGCCGCCGCCAGCGCAGCCCGCGCTGCGCCCAGTTCCTCGTTCGACACGGCACCGCTGCCAGCCAGCGTTTGCCGGCGATCAAATTCGCCCTTCACGCGCGTCAGCAGGGCTTCGGCTTCAGCCAAGCGACTGCGGGCCGAGGCAATCTCGGCCGTACGCCCGGCGGCCCGCGCGGAAGCCGCATCGGCCATGGCGCCGGCCTGGCCATAACGCTGCCGCGCCTGCGCCAGCGCCGCTTCGGCCTGCGCCACGGCAATGCGCGCATCGGCATCATCCAGCACCACCAGCACGTCGCCGGCCTGCACGGCCTGGGTGCCGCCCACCTTCACTTCGGTCACGGTGCCGGCCAGTTGCGGCGTCACCAGTGCGGTGTCGCCGCCCACATAGGCGTTGTCGGTCTCCACCCGGCCGCGGGAGAAGATCGCCCAATACAACCCGGCAAGCAGCGCGGCGATCACCACCACCCCGCCCAGCACCCGCAGGGCCCGCGCGCGTTTCGGATTGCCCGTATCCTTGCCCGTTTCGGCGGCGACATCAGTGCTTGCCATGTCAGCCATCACTGGCCCTCCTGTTCCCGAAAGCCGCCGCCCAGTGCGCGCACCAGCGCGACATCGGCGGCAAGGCGAAAGGCGCTCACATCAGCCAGCGTGCGCCGGGCGGTGACCACGGCATCATCGGCTGTGAGCACCAGCAACTGGTTCGACAGCCCGGCATCGTAACGCAGCGTCGCCACGTTCCGCGCCCGCGTCGCTTCGGCCAGCCCCTGCGTGAGCGCCTCACGCTGCAGGTCCAGCGCGGTCACTGCGCCGGCGGCATCGGCCACTTCATTCAGCGCGCGCAGCAGTGTCGCATCATGCACCGCCACCGCCGCCGCCCGCGCCGCGCGGGCGCTGCGGGATTCGGCGGCGCGGCGGCCGCCATCCAGGATCGGCAGGCTCAATGCCGGGCCGAACTGGCCATAAAGGCTGTTGCCTTCCAGCAGCTTGCCAAAACCCAGGCTTTGCTGGCCGATAGTGGCATTCAACGTCAGATTGGGCAGGAAGGCGCGGCCAGCCGCCATTTCACGCGCCCCGCTTGCTTCGGCGCGCAGGCGGGCAGCAACGATATCGGGCCGGCGCGCCACCAGAGCGATGGAAACCCCTTCAGGCAGGCCGGGCGGCAGCGGCTTGATGTTGGGCGGCGTGAGGCTCAGCCCGCGATCCGGCCCGGCACCCAGCAACAGCGCCAGCCGGCGCCGCGCCGCCGTCACCTGGGCGGCGGCCGCGACCAGATCGCTTTGCGCCAGCGCCAGCCGGGTCGCGGCCTGGGCGCGAGCGCCATCATTGTCCAGGCCCGCGGTGACGCGATTGGCGGTCAGCTCCAGCGTCTGCCGGCGGATGGCGACGGCATCACGGGTCACGGCCAGGCGATCCAGCGCGGCGCCGAAATCGGCATAAGCCGACGCCACGCTGGCCGCCAGGAACAGCCGGGCCTGCGCCCGCTCAACCGCCACCGCTTCGGCTTCGCGCCGGGCGGCGCGCAACTGCGCCCGGCCCTGGCCCCACAGATCGAGGTTCCAGCCGGCCTGCAGGTTGATCAGGCCCGATTCGAGCACACCCGGCGGCACGAATTGCGGCGGGATGCCAAGATTGCGCGAGAGTTGCTGCCCACCCAGGCTGGCATTGCCGGTAAGGGACGGCAGCAGCCCCGCCCGGCTCTGGCGCGCGGCCGCATCGGCGGCGGCAACACGGGCTTCGGCGGCCGCCATGTCGGGATTGCCGGCCAGCGCTTCGGCCACCAGCGCGTTCAGTTGGCTGTCTCCCCAGGCCTGCCACCAGTCCGCCGCCGGCCAGTCCGTCTGACCCTTGCCAGACAGGGTGATCGTGCTGGCCGCAGTCGCCGGCGCACGCGGCAGCGGCGCCGGCCCAAGCTTGGGCGGCACGGCGCAGGCGGCAAGCGCCGCAGCCATGAACAGGGTGGAGAGCGAGCGGCGCACGTGAGAAAATCCGGACGAGAGAAGACCGTAGCGGCTTTGAGCCTTGCTCAATTGCCCGTCAACCTCACACTCGTCATGAGCGGGCGCACGGCTTGTCGCACCGGCAGCTGCGACGGATTACAGAAACGCCCGCAGCTCCGCCACGAACCGATCAAACTGGTCGTGGTGGAGCCAGTGGCCAGCATTTTCAAACGTCACCACCCGCGCGGTGGCGAAATGTTCGATGCGGCCATCGTCGACCGGGTTCGAGGCCCAGCTCTTCTCGCCATACATCAGCAGGGTCGGGCAGGTGATACGGCGCCACAGCTCTGCCACCATCTCGCCCGGCATGTCGTGCAGCCAGGGCAGGTGCAGGTAATTGTCGAATTTCCAGCTGTAGCTGCCGTCCTCGTTGCGGTGGGTGCCGTGGATGGTGAGGTGGCGGGCCTGCTCTTCGCTCAGGAAACTGTTTTCCTGGTGCATGCGCGCGAACGCCTCTTCCAGCGTGGCATAACGCTTGGGGCTTCGGGCGGCTGCGGCGCGCTTGGCGTCGATCCACTGGCGCTCGCGCTCGGCAAAATCGGTCTTCAACCGCTCGGCCAGCATCTTTGGGCTGGGGCCAAGACCTTCGATGGCAACCAGCTTCTTCACATTGTCCGGATAGAGCCCGGTGTACCGCAGCGCGATATTGCCGCCCATCGAATGGGCCACGATGGTGGCCGGCGCCAGCTTCAACTGATGGATCAACTGCGCCAGATCATAGACATAATCGTGGGTGATATAGTCACCATCGGGGGCCCAGGCGCTGTCCCCATGGCCGCGCCAATCCGGCGCGATGATGTGCCACTCATCCTTCAGCTCGCGCGCCACCCAATCCCAGCTGCGGGCATGGTCGCGCCCGCCGTGCAGCAGCAACAGCGGCGGGGCAGTCGGGTTGCCCCAGTCACAATAATGCAGCCGCAGCCGCTGCGAGATGAAGCTGTGCGATGTGGGTCCCAGGTCGATCATTTCCGCCCTTTGCCATGCTGGCAGGGAACAGGCCAGCATTTGGGGCGTTAGAACCAATTCCAGAAATCAGCGAGGTGGCCGGTGGCCATCCAAAGGAGACATATCATGGGTTGGATCGTGGCATTGATCGTGGGCGGCATCGCTGGCTGGCTGGCCAGCATGGTGATGAACCGCGACAACAGCATGGGGATCATGCTCAACATCATCGTCGGCTGCGTTGGTTCCGTGCTGGGCAATCTGCTGCTCAACCAGTTCGGCATTGCCGGATCGGTGCAGAATTTCTCTCTCACCGGCCTCTTGGTGGCGGTTCTCGGCGCCGTCGTGCTGCTCGGCATCGTCAATCTGGTGCGGCGCGGCAGTTTGCGCTGAATCAGACGGGCTGGCGGGCACCTGCGATGTGGCTCTGGTCACCGCGGGTGAACACCCTATCTTCAGGCAGGATGGCGGCGATCGGGATATCCCGGTCGCCGGCCAGCCGCTGGTAAAGCGGGCCAAAATCCGTTTCCAGCGTCACCTTCAGCAGCTGATCAAAACTGTCGATAACGAAATAATTCTGCTGGAAATCGTCGATGATGTAGGGCGTCTTCAGCACCCGTTCGAGGGTCCAGCCGATGCGGTTGGGGCTGGCACTGTCCAGCGCAAACAGCGTCTCGCCATGGCTGGAAACGATGCCGGCGCCATAGATGGCCAGGCTGTCCCCTGACCGGATCAGGCCGAATTCCACTGTGTACCAATAGAGCCGCGAGAGCCGGTTGATGGCGTTGTATTCGAGCGCCCGCAGGCCGCCACGGCCATAGGCCTGCATGTAATCGGCGAACGCCGAATGGGCCAGCAACGGCACATGGCCGAACACGTCGTGAAACACATCCGGTTCCTGCAGATAATCCAGCTGGTCAGGCTTGCGGATGAAATTGCCCGCCGGAAAGCGCCGGTTGGCAAGATGATCGAAAAACACCGCATCGGGCACCAGGCCCGGCACCGCCACCACCTGCCAGCCGGTCAGCGCCATCAGTTCATCGTTCAACCGGGCAAAATCCGGCACGCCGGGCCGCGTCAGGTCGAGCCGCTTCAATCCATCGAGAAACGCCGGCGCCACCCGCCCGGGCAGCAACCGCGTCTGCCGATCGAACAGATGATCCCACACGCCGTGATCGGTGGTGGTGAAATGGGCCCAATCCTGCGGAATGGTCCAATCGGGCGAAGGGGCAGTTTCGATCACCCAGCGATTGTAGCAGGGGTGTCGCCGCTTTGCGACCAAGGCCCGCGCCTGTATCAGTGAGGGCCACACGGGGAGAAACACGCCATGTCACTGCCAGCCGAACGCACACCGGTGATCATCGGCGTAGGCGAATTTCTCGACAGGCCTGCCGATCCGGCTTTGGCGCTGGAACCGCTGGCGCTGATGGAAGCGGCCGTGCGCGCGGCCGATGCCGATGCCGGCGGCGGCTTCCTTGATCGCATCGACAGCCTGGATGTGATCAACCTGATTTCATGGCGCTATGACCGGGTTGCGGCCCGGCTGGCCGAGCGCTTGGGCATTGTCCCACCGCGCGCCGTCTATGCCGTGGTCGGCGGCGAGACGCCGACGACCAAGATCCACGAAGCCGCGCTGCGCATCATCAACGGCAACAGCGTGGTCGCGGTGATCACCGGCGGCGAGGCCCAGAACGCGGTGGCCAAGGCGAAAGCCGCCGGTATCGAATTGCCGTGGACGCCGCCTTCGAAAACGCCGGAAAATCCGATCATCCCGTCGGAGCATGTGACGCCGCTGGGCATGCAGCACGGCATCTTCCAGCCGATCCACATCTATCCGCTGTATGAAAATGCCACGGTCGCCGCCTGGGGGCTGACGCCGCGCCAGGCGCTCGCTGAAAGCGGCGCGGCGTACGAGCGGATCAGCGCGGTCGCCGCCACCAACCCCAATGCCTGGGGCCGCAAATCGTTCAGCGCCGATGAAATCACCACGGTGTCCGACGACAACCGCATGATCTGCTGGCCCTATACCAAGCGCATGGTGGCCAACAACAATGTCAACGCCGCCGCCGCCGTGCTGATGACCACGCTGGCCGCTGCCCGCGCCGCCGGCATCCCCGAAGACCGCATCATCCACGTTCACGGCGGCGCATCGGCGGGCGAACACATGGATTATCTGAAGCGCGATCAATATGTGCACAGCTGCGCGCAGGATGCCGTGCTCGGCCAGGCGATGCGGATTGCACCCAATGGTTTTGACCGGGTGGAACTGTACAGCTGTTTCCCGACCGTGCCGAAAATGGCGCGGCGCACGCTGGGCCTTGGCCCCGATGCGCCGCTGTCGGTGATGGGCGGCCTCAGCTTCGCCGGCGCCGGCCTCAACTGCTACATGCTGCATTCCACCTGCGCGATGGTGCGCTCCCTACGCGACCGGCCCGCCGATCAGGCGCTGCTTTATGGCCAGGGCGGCTATGTCACCAAGCATCACGCGCTGGTGATCGGCAACCGCCCCGCCGAGCCGGCCTGGCTGATGCTGAACAAGGATGTGCAGGACGTGGCCGAAGATGCGCGCGGCGACGTGCCGGCCTATGATGGCAGCTACGTGGGCCCGGCCGCCCTTGAAACCTACAGCATCGTCTTCGGCCGCGACGGCCAGCCCAGCCACGGCAGCGTGGTTGGCCGCACGCCCGACGGCGCCCGCACCCTCGGCAAGATCGACATTGCCGATGCCGACGCGCTGGCCACACTGCTCAGCCTTGATGCCCACCCCATCGGCCTGCCCGGCGCGGTGAGCGTGGGTGACGACGGCCTGCAGCGGTGGCGGTTCGCCTGAACCTCAACGCGGTGCCAGTGCCGCCTCGTTGACCACGCCGCCCTGTTTGTAGAGCGTGCCGCCCTTCATGATGTGGGTGGGGTTCTGCAGCAGCGCGATCGTGCGCAACACGTCACCGCGCACGGCGATGATGTCGGCATATTTGCCCGCCGCGATGGTGCCGCTGTCCTTTTCCACGCCCATGAACTTGGCCGGCCAATAGGTCGCGGCCTGGATCGCCTCCATCGCCGGCACATTCAGGCCGTTCACCCACACATCCAGCTCGTTCCAGGTTGTCTGGCAGTGGAAGGCGGTGGGGATGCCGCTGTCGGTGCCGATCAGCAGGATGGCGCCAGCCTTGCGCAGCTGCGCGAACTTGGTGTCCAGGGTCGGTTTGCGGCGCGGTGTGAGCTGGTTGTATTCCAGCGCCGACACATCCTTCAACGAGGCCTTGATGTCGGCGACCGTATCGGGCTTCAGCCCGCGCGCCCAGCAGGCATCGTCCAGCTTTTCCGGGTTGGCCAGCAGATTGCCGTTGTTGAACAGGCCGCTGATGGTGGGCGTCCAATAGAGCGGGTTGCCGCGCACCCGGCCTTCGGCGGCGCGGGCTTCCAGCGCCACCATGATGTCATCGGGATATTTCGGCGCCGCGCCCAGGCCGGTGTGTTCGAAATTGTCGATGCCGGTTTTCAGGCCGATGCGGATTTCTTCCGGCAGATGGCTGTGGCCCACCACTTTCAGGCCCAGCTTGTGCGCTTCTTCAACAATGGCGCGGGTGGTGGCTTCGCCCACTTCGTCCTGATCGACCAGCTTGATGATGTCGACACCGGCGGCCTTCAGCTTGCGCACCTTGGCGCGCGCATCTTCCGCGTTGTCCACGCCCCAGCGGAAGGCCTCCGTGCCGGGATAGGCCTTCTTCTGCAGGAACGGCCCTGACACATAGAGGCGCGGGCCCGGCTTGCGGCCAGCCTTCACATCCTCGCGGATGGCAATGGATTCAGCCAGCGGGCCACCGAGGTCGCGGGCGCTGGTGACGCCGGCCAGCAGCAGCTGCACGGCGCTGGCCGGCATGATTTCGGGGCCGAAGCGGTTGAGGTACGCCTTGTCCCAATGGGTGTAATCGGCGTGGCCATTGATCATCAGGTGGACATGCATGTCCCACAGGCCGGGCAGCACATCCATGCCTTCGGTGGAAACCACGGTGGCACCCGCCGGCACCGGCAGCGTGGCAACCGTGCCGATGGCGGCGATGCGATCGCCATCCACCAGGATCACGCTGTTGGCCAAGGGCGGCCCGCCCTGACCATCGATCAGCCGGCCACCCACCAATGCGGTGATGGGCGCGGCCGTTGCAGCGGCACTGGCCAGCAGGCCCGCAAGGAAAAGGGTGATGGCACGCATGGTAGAAGACTCCCTGTTGTGCGCCAGCCGTGGGCTGCAGCAACCGAGGCGTCAAGCTAACGAACTGTCATCCAAGCTGATCAAGCGCATGATACAGCAGCACGCCGGCGCACACCGCGACGTTCAAACTGTCTGCGGCACCCAGCATCGGCAGTTTCACCACCGCGTCGCACTGCGCGGTGTAATCGGCGGGCAGCCCGGCCTGTTCGTTGCCCATCAGCAGAAAGCAGGGCGCCTGATAAGCCGCCGCGCGGTAATCCACCGCCTGAGCAGTGAGCGCCGCGCCCACCAGATGTGCCGGCCCCTGCCGCAGCCATGCGAAGAACTCCGGCCCGGTTGCCCGCGCCACCTGACGGCTGAACAGCGCCCCCATCGAGGCGCGCACGGCCTCCACGCTGAACGGATCGCACGACTGGTCGAGCAGGATGACGCCGCCCGCACCCGTGGCATCGCAGGTGCGCAGCATGGTGCCGAAATTGCCGGGGTCCTTCAGATTTTCCGCCACCAGCCACAGCTTCGCGGTGCTGCGGTCGATCCGGTCCAGAGAGATGTCGGGGATGGGATAGGCGGCGGCCACGGCCTGCGCATTATCCTTGCCGGTCAGCCGTTGCATCAGATCGGGGGTGGTGCGCAGGATGGTGCCGCGCAAATCCCATGTCGCCTCGATCAGCGCCTGGGTCAGCGGGTGGCGTTCGGCTTCGGGCGTGAACAACAGGGTTTCGGGCACCTGCCCCGCGCTGAGCGCCTCGGTGCACACGCGCAGCCCTTCAGCCAGAAACTGCCCCGCCTCGCGCCGCCCGCGCTTGTCGGACAGGGCTTTCAGGGCCTTCAATACCGGGTTGGACGGCGAGCTGATATCGGTGATGCGCGGCTGCATTGGCGGCGCCTATCACAATGCGACGATATTGTAATTGTGCCAGAGCAGGATGGAGAGTGCGCCGCGGTGGGGCCGCATCGGTTCGGCCAGCAGGCGCGCGCGCTTCTCGGTGGGCCGCGCGTCCTCACCCAGCATCCGGCCCAGCTGGATCTGCAAGGCCAGATCGCCGGCCGGGAAAATATCCGCCCGGCCCTCGGCGAACAGCAGATAGATCTCGGCCGACCAGCGCCCGATGCCCTTGATCGACGACAGCAGCGCAATCGCCGCCTCATCCTCGTCCGGCAGCGCGCCGAAATCGATCTGCCCGCTGGCCACCGCCTCGGCCAGCGCGTGGACATAGCTGGCCTTCTGCCCGGAAAGCCCGGCGCCACGCAGCACCTCGAACGGCGTTGCCGCCACTTGGCCGAGATCGTCCATGTCGCCGCCGCACGCGGCTTCCAATTTGTTCCAGATGCTGGCGGCGGCCTTGGTGCTCACCTGCTGGGCCACGATCGCCCGCATCATGGTGCCGGCACCGCGTGGCCGCAAACGCGGTTCGGGCACGCCATGGCTGGCCAGCGCATCGGCGACCGGCGGATGATCGGCGGCCAGCGCGTGGAGACAGGCGTGCAATTGTTCGGCAGAAAGTCCCATGGCACCCAGCCTAGCCGGCGCGCGCCCGGCTGGCCAGACAGGCAGATGGTGGCGTCCGGAAACCGCCAATTTGGCCTTTTCTTCCCATGTCGCTATGGTGCCCCGATGGTTGATCCGCACATCCGCCAAGGCTTTTTCCGCGACAAGAACCGCGCCTTCTGGATGCTGCAGGGCGGCGGCTGGTTCGCGTATCTGATGTTGCGCGCCCTGTCGGGGCTGGCCAACTCCATGGGCCTGAATTTCGTGGTGCCGGCGATCATCGTGACGGCCACCGGCTTTTCCATCACCTTGCTGCTGTCGGCCGCCTATCGCCGCCTGATCGCCGTCAAGCCGATCTGGACCTGGACGCTCACCGCCATGCTGCTGATCGGCGCGTCCGGGCTGTTCTCGGTGCTGGAAGTGTGGGCGCACGCCACCTTCTACCAGCCCGGCTGGCAACCCAAGGGGGTGCAGTTCTTCGGCGCCATCCTGCTCGATTTTGCTGTGCTGGGCGCGTGGACGGCGCTCTATTACGGCATCAACTATTATCTGCTGCTGGCCGAACAATCGGCACGCATGGTCAACATGGCGGCGCAGGCCAACAGCGCCCAGCTGGAAATGCTGCGCTACCAGCTCAATCCGCATTTCCTGTTCAACACGCTGAACAGCATATCGACGCTGGTGCTGCTGAAACAGACGGAGCGCGCCAATGCCATGCTGTCGCGCCTGGCCAGCTTCCTGCGCTACAGCCTGGTGGGCGAACGCGAAGGCCTGGCGACCGTGGCGCAGGAGGCCGAGGCGCTGAAGCTGTATCTGGATATCGAGCGCACACGGTTTGAAGCCCGCCTTCGCACCCGCTTCGATATCGCGCCGGATGTGATGGAGGCGCGGCTGCCCAGCCTGCTGCTGCAACCGATCATCGAAAATGCCATCAAATATGCCGTCACCCCGGCCGAAGACGGCGCCGACATCTTGGTGGACGCGCGCCGCATGGGCGACCGGCTGGTGATCACCATCGCCGATACCGGGCCCGGCCTGGGTGCGGTGCCGGCCGAAGCCTCGGGCACCCATGTCGGCATGGCGAATATCCGCGAGCGGCTGGCGCAAAGCTATGGCGTCGATCACCGTTTCGAACTGGCAGACAATGATCCGCACGGCCTGATCGTGCTGATCGACATTCCGTTCCAGACCGACAATCCGGCACAACCCGTCTCAGCCCCGGTTGCAACGCCGGTGCTGGCCCCCCAAGTGTAACGCCATGACCATTCGCACCATACTCGTCGACGACGAGCCACTGGCGATCCAGGGCCTCGAACTGCGGCTGCAGCCGTTCGAGGATGTCGAGATCATCGAACGCTGCGCCAACGGCCGTGAGGCGATCCGCGCCATCCGCACGCTGAAGCCCGATCTGGTGTTCCTTGATATCCAGATGCCGGGCTTCGACGGTTTCTCCGTCGTTTCCGGCCTGTCCGATATCGAACCGCCGCTGTTCGTGTTCGTCACCGCCTTCACCCAGCATGCGCTGAAAGCCTTTGAAGCGCAGGCAGTGGATTATCTGCTGAAACCCGTGGAGGAAGACCGGCTGGCCGCCACCATCGAGCGCGTGCGCCAGCGCCTTGCGGAAAAGCAGGGCGCGCAGGGTGCCGAGCGGCTGAAGGAAATCCTCTCCGAAGTCGCACCCGAAGCCCTGCCCGATGATCTGTCGGATTCACCGCAGGCCGGGCGCTTTGAACGGGTGATCAACATCAAGGATCGTGGCCAGATCTTCCGGGTGGACGTTGGCGATATCGAACGCATCGATGCCGCCGGCGATTACATGTGCATCTACACGGCGGATCAGACGCTGGTGCTGCGCGAGACGATGAAGGATCTGGAACGCCGGCTCGATCCGAAGAAGTTCCAGCGCATCCACCGCTCCACCATCGTCAATCTCGACAATATCAAGAGCGTGAAGCCGCACACCAACGGCGAATGTTTCCTGGTGCTGGGTTCAGGCACGCAGGTGAAAGTCTCGCGCTCCTATCGCGACGTGGTGGCGCGCTTCCTTTAAAGCGCCCGCCCCAGCCAATCCGTCACGATGACGGCGGCCTGCTTCAGATGCTCCGGCTGGAACGCATAATAATGCGTCGCGCCTTTCACTTCGTGCAGTTCGCGCGACGTGGTGTTCTCAACGCAGTCGAACAGGCGCCGCGTGTGGCTGGGCGTGCAGGCATCATCGGCCGTGTTGCCCACCACCAGCACCGGCAGCCGGATGCGGTGGCCAACTTTCAGCGAGCAGGCGTTGGACTTCAGGCTCCACTGCGACAGCCATGAGCGTAGCGTGGTGAAGCGGCCCAGGCCGCCGGGACTGTCGTTGATCAGCCGTGGATCACCCAGATAACAGCGGCCGGGCGTGCGATCATTGGCGTCCACCGCCGGATCGAGCCAGCACGGCGCCGCCATGGTACCATGCACGATGAAGGCGCGTTCGGCATGCGGCCCTTCGCGGGCTTTCAGTTCGGCCAAGGTGGCTTCCGCCCACGCCGTGATGCGGTTCGACCGGGCGACCTGCCGGGCGGCATATTCGACGAGGAAATCGGCGGAGTAAGGCGGCTGCGGGCAATCGGCGCTGTAGAGATTCCACTTCGGATCGCGCACCGGGCCGTTCTCGTCCACCACCGAGGCGTCCAGCCACTCGGTCAGCGTCTGCGAGCGCGACACATGCGCCGCGAGCAGCATGATCCCATCCACCGGCGGCAGTTTGGCGTCGGCCATCGGGAACGGATCGCCGGCCGGCGTGTGCGTCACTTGCGGGTCACAGGCTTCGGCCTGGTAGAACAGCGCCAGGCTGCCACCGCCCGACCAGCCGGCCAACACGACGCGCTTATACCCCAGCACCTCGCGGCAATGCGCCACCCAGCGGCCCAGATCGACCGCCACCTTCTCCATGATCAGTGCATTGTCGTTGTTGGGATAGCGCGACACCGCGGTGAGCACGTGCACGCCCGCATCGGCCAGCGCCGGCGGCAACGGCAGATAATGCATGATCCCCATCGGGTGCATGAAGATCACGATGGTATCCGATGGTGTCTCCGGCTTCAGGTGATGCGCCTGCAGGGCCACCACGCCATCGATGCCGCCATAGGTATCACGCAGGCCCACTGCCTCCCGAAAGGCGATCAGCAGGGGCAAGCGGGCATAGCTCATGCGGCCTTCTCGCTGGCCTTGCGCGCGCTCCACGCCTTGATGATGGCATGGGCGGTCTTGGCATCTTCGGCCAGGATCGCATCATGCGCCGGCACTCGCGCGGTGATTTCCAGCGGCAGACCGTTGGGATCGGAGAAATAGACCGATTTCACAAAGCCATGATCGATCGGCCCGAAACAGGGCACGCCCGCCGCGTTCAGCTTGTCGCGCCAGTCCAGCAGCTTCACCTCGTCGTCAGCTTCGAACGCCACATGCCGGTCAAAACCATGCACCAGAGTGAAATCGCCTTCCTTCACCGTGCCCGGCGCATCGAAGAAAGCGATGAAATTGCCATCGGGCATGCGGAAGAACAGGTGCACGAACGGATTGGGCCGGCCCGAACCGGGCTCCTTCTCCTCCTGCACCACCGCTTCCAGCGGCAGGCCGAGCACATCTTCATAAAAGGCCCGCGTTTCCTCGGCGTCGCGGCAGCGATAGGCGCTGTGGTGAATGCCCTTCAGCGGTGTGGTCATGGCGAAATCCTCCCGCATCAAGGCTGGCACAAGGGCTGGCCTTCGCCAAGCCTGCCGGAAATGCGCGGGCCTGCCCTCAGCGTGGGGCGTTCAGGAAGGCACCGATCTGTTCATTGAGGAATTTCGCATCTGCCGGGTTGCTGGCGGCACCGGCGGTATGGCCCCACTTCGACGGGATCGGCAGCAAGGTAACGTGCGGGATGAACTGCGCCTCGTAGCGCGCATCATCCACCGGGAAATAGAGATCGGTTTCCGACGGCATGTACAGCACCGGCACCCTGATCGCGGCCAGCGCCTTCTTCACGTCGCCGCCATATCCCGGTGTGGTGCCCACGTCATGCTGTTCCCAGGTCCGCATCTGCAGGATGATGTCGTTGGCGTCGCCGCCCGGAATGAAATTCCGGTGGAAGCCTTCAAACACCGTCTTGAAATCGGTGGCGGCCGGATACCGGGCCTTCCACAATTCCTCACGCCACCAGGCCTGGCTGAACAGCCAGCCGGCCCAGATCGCGCCAAAGGCTTCCAGGCCCTGCTTCGGCTGCACCTTGTACTCGCCAGCGGCAAACACCGGATCAGTCTGGATGGCGATGATCTGGCTTTCCAGCCGCACAATGCCGTGCGGCCAGGTCTTGGCCGTGGCCGCCGTCACCACGATGCGGTCCATGAAATCAGGGTGGCTCACCGCCCATTGAAAGGCCTGCTGCCCGCCCATCGAAAAACCGATGACGGCGGCAAGATGCTTCACGCCCAGTTCGGCGGTGAGCAGCCGGTGCGTGGCTTCCACATTGTCGCGGATGGCGGTGACTGGAAAGCGTGGGCCGTCGAACGGTGCCGGGGTGTTGCTGGGCGACGATGATTTGCCGTTGCCGAACAATTCGGTGGCCACCAGGAAATGCCGCGCCGGATCAAGCGCCTTGCCCGGCCCGATCAGCCAGTTGTAGCCGCGGGCATCGGCCATGTAATGCGACGGCAACAGCACCACATTATCATGCGATGCGTTGAGCGTGCCCCACGTGGCATACATGACTGTGGCGCGCGGCAGCACGCTGCCGTTTTCCAGCCGGAAATCGCTGATCACGAAGGCGCGGCGATCACCATCCTTGGCCTGCGCGGCCGTGGACAGCAGCAGCAGCAGGGTCCCCCACAAGCGGGCGAGCGCGTGTATCAAGCCGGCTTTGTCGCGCTGAGGAAATAATTCACCGACACGTCGCTGCCAATGTGGAAGCCCTTGCCCGGCCGCCACGACAGGCCATCGGGCTCTTGCGGCGTCAAGCCGGCGTGGCTGAGCGCCTCGGCCAGTTCGGCGGGCGTGAAGAAGCGGTTCCAGTCGTGGGCGCCCTTGGGGATGGTGCGGGTGATATGTTCCGCCCCGGCGATGACCACGGCCCAGCTGGCCGGCGTGCGGTTCGGCGTGGAAAACACCGCGAGGCCGCCGGGTTTCAGCAGGCCGGCCAACGCGGCGAAGAAGGCATCGCGGCCGGCGACATGCTCGACGACTTCAAGGCAGGTGATGAGATCATACTGCGCGCCCGTCGCGGCGAGGTCTTCCACGGCGATGCACTGATAATCGATGCGCAGCCCGCCGGCATCGGCATGGGCCCTGGCGGCTTCGATATTCTCCGGTGCGGCGTCAATCGCACTGGTGGCAGCGCCCATACGGGCCAAAGGCTCGGCCATCAGCCCGGCACCGCAGCCGACATCCAGCGCGGCCAGCCCGGCGAGCGGCCGGCGGCTCTTTGCATCCAGCCCGAAATGCGCCAGCGCCAGCCCACGGATATAGGCGACGCGCACCGGCGTGATGCGGTGAAGCATGGCGGACGTGCCCTTGGGGTTCCACCAGTCGGCCGCCAGCTTGCCGAAGAAGGCGGCTTCGTCAGGATTGATGCTGGCAGCGGTGGACATTTTCTTTCCCGTCTACGGCGTATGGCTTGCTTGCCATTGCCCCCACCCGTTCCTATCAGGCAAGGACAATAGTGAAGCACCCCCAGGGGTGCACAAGCGAAGGAAGTTGCCGGCAATGGCCCGGATCGTGATGAAATTTGGTGGCACCTCGATGGCGGGGACGGAGCGCATTCGCAACGTCGCTGCGCGGGTGAAACGCGAAGTGGACGCTGGCAATGAAGTGGCCGTGGTAGTCTCTGCCATGTCGGGCGAGACGGACCGGCTGGTCGGTTATTGCCGCGAAGCCTCGCCGCTGGCCGATCCGGCCGAATATGACGTGGTGGTGGCCGCTGGCGAGCAGATCACCTCAGGCCTGCTGGCCATCACCCTGCAATCGCTGGGTGTGAAGGCGCGCAGCTGGCTGGGTTGGCAATTGCCGATCCGCACCAGCAGCGCCCACAGTGTGGCCCGCATCGAGGATATCGAGACGGCTGCCATCCTGGCCAGCATGGCGGCTGGCGAAGTGGCGGTGGTGCCGGGCTTCCAGGGGCTGACCGCGGACGATCGGGTGACAACGCTGGGCCGTGGCGGGTCCGATACGTCGGCGGTGGCGATGGCGGCCGCGCTGAAGGCGGATCGCTGCGACATCTATACTGATGTGGATGGCGTCTACACGACCGATCCGCGCATCGTGCCGCGCGCCCGCAAATTGCACCGCATCACCTATGAAGAAATGCTGGAACTGGCCAGCGTGGGCGCCAAGGTGTTGCAGACGCGGTCGGTGGAACTGGCCATGAAGGAAAAAGTTGTGGTGCAGGTGCTGTCGAGCTTCTCCGACGCGCCGGGCACGCTGGTGGTGGACGAGGATGACGAGATGGAACAGGAACTGATCGCCGGCATCGTGGCCGACAAGGGTGAAGCCAAGGTGACGCTGGTGGGCGTGCCCGACAAGCCCGGCGTGGTGGCCGGCATCTTCGGGCCGCTGGCCGATGCCAATATCAATGTCGACATGATCGTGCAGAACATCGCCAAGGGGGAAGGCAAGACCGATGTTACCTTCACCGTGCCGCGCGCGCAGCTGCCGGCCTCGATGGACGTTCTGGAAAAAGCGCGCGATGCCATCGGTTTTGCGTCCTTGCTGGCCGATGACGATGTGGCCAAGATCTCGGTGGTGGGCGTCGGCATGAAGAGCCACGCCGGGGTGGCCGCCACCATGTTCCGCGCGCTGGCCAGCCGGGGGATCAATATCCAGGCCATCACCACCTCGGAAATCAAGGTGAGTGTGCTGATCCCGATGGATTATGTCGAACTGGCCGTGCGCGTGCTGCACACGGCCTATGGCCTGGATGGGCCGATTGCCGGCGATGTGGCCGAAGATGCGGAGAGCGATGCGTGAGCGATACCCCCCACCTCGACGCTGCATCGGCCAAGGGCCGCGAATTCCTTGGCACCCGCCACGCCATCATGGCCGGCGCGATGACCTGGGTTTCGGAACGCCACCTGGTTTCGGCCATTTCCAATGCCGGCGGCTTTGGCGTGATCGCCTGCGGATCGATGCCGCCGGCCATCCTTGAAGCCGAGATCATCGCGACACGGGCGCTCACCAGCAAACCGTTCGGCGTCAACCTGATCACCCTGCACCCACAGCTGGATGAACTGATCGATATCTGCGGCCGGCAAGGCGTGAGCCATGTCGTGCTGGCCGGCGGGCTGCCGTCGGGCGCAGCGATTGCCAAGATCAAGGGCTTTGGCGCCAAGCTGATGTGCTTTGCGCCCACGGCGGCGTTGGCCAAGAAGCTGGTGCGATCGGGTGTTGATGCGATCATCATCGAAGGTTCCGAAGCCGGCGGCCATATCGGCCCGGTGTCGCTCACCGTGCTGGCGCAGGAAATCCTGCCGGTGATCACTGATGTGCCGGTGTTCGTTGCCGGCGGCATCGGGCGCGGCAATGCCATCGCCGCCTATCTGGAGATGGGCGCTTCGGGCGTGCAGCTGGGCACGCGTTTTGCCGCTTCGGCCGAAAGCGTGGCGCATGAGAAGTTCAAGGCCGCGTTCGTCCGCGCTTCGGCCCGCGATGCGCTGTCCAGCGTGCAAATCGATCCGCGCCTGCCGGTGATCCCGGTGCGCGCCCTGAAGAATGCCGGCAGCGAGGCCTTCAACGAACGCCAGCGCGAAGTCGCCGCCGCCGTTGATCGCGGCGAGATGGATCTGGCGGCCGGGCAATTGGCCATCGAACATTATTGGGCCGGTGCCCTGCGCCGCGCCGTGGTGGATGGCGATGTCGAAGGCGGCAGCCTGATGGCCGGGCAATCGGTGGGTATGGTCACCAGCGTGCAGCCGGTGGCCGAGATCATCGCGGAACTCACCACCGACGCCGAAGCCGCCCTGTCCCGTCGGACCGTCAGAGAGGCCGCTGCCTGATGGCCCAGGTCAACGCCGCCCGCGAGATACTGCGCCGCCTTCACGATGTGATGGCCGGCAAGGCGGCGGCGCAGGTGAAGCTGAACCAGGTGGTGAAGCTGGTGGCGGCCGAACTGGGCAGCGAGGTCGCCTCCATCTATCTGCTGCGCGATGGCGTGCTGGAACTGTTTGCCACGCAAGGCCTGGCGCAATCGGCCGTGCACGTCACCCGGCTTTCGATGGGGCAGGGCCTGGTGGGCAATATTGCGGCCCGCCGCGAACCGCTGGCGCTGGCCGAAGCCAAGGCCCATCCCGATTTCGCCTATCGCCCGGAAACCGGCGAAGATGATTTCCACAGTTTCTGCGGCGTGCCGATCCTGCGCCGCGAAGCCGCCATCGGCGTGCTGGCCGTGCAGCACCGCGAACCGCGCAATTATGCCGAGGTGGAAATCGAAGCGCTGCAGACCGTGGGCATGGTTCTTTCCGAACTGATCCACGGCGCCGGGCTGGTTGATGATGCCCAGGCCGCCCGCATGCGCGCCGCCAACAGCGGGCCAACCCGATTGAATGGCCTGAAGCTGGTTGATGGCCTCGCCCGCGGCGTGGCGGTGTTTCACCAGCCGCGCGTGGTGGTGGAACACACGGTTGCCGACGATGTCGATGCCGAACGCGTGCGGCTGGTCGATGCCTTTGCCCGCATGCGCACCCAGATCGACGACATGATGGGCCGATCCGAATTCGTTGCCGGCACCGATCACCACGAAATTCTCGAAACCTACAAGATGTTTGCCTATGATGAAGGCTGGGCGCGGCGCATCAACGAGGCGATCGAAACCGGCCTGACCGCCGAAGCTGCCGTGGAACGCGTGCAATCGCGCAACCGGCTGCGCATGCGATCAATCGACGATCCGTATCTCAAGGAACGGCTCACCGATCTCGATGATCTCGCCAACCGGCTGCTGCGCACCCTTTCCGGCCAATTGGGCACGGCAGCGCAGTTGGGCATCACCGGCGATGCCATATTGATTGCCCGCAATCTCGGCCCAGCCGAACTGCTGGAATATGACAAGCGCCACCTGAAGGGCGTGGTGCTGGAAGAAGGCAGCCTGACGGCGCACGTCATCATCGTGGCCCGCGCCATGGGCGTGCCCGTGCTTGGCCGCGTCGATCAGTTGTTTGCCAACGTGAATGACGGCGATGAACTGATCGTCGACGCCGGCAACAATGCGCTGCTGATCCGGCCGACGGCGGCCACGATCAAATCCTACCAGGCGATGCGGGCGCTGAAAGCGCGCCAGGCCGAACAATGGGCCAAGGTGCGCGATCTGCCGGCCATTTCCAAGGATGGCCGCCATATCGCCCTCTATATGAACGCCGGTCTGCTCGATGATGCCGCCGCGATTCCGCTGGCCGGCGCCGATGGCATCGGGCTGTTCCGCACCGAATTCCAGTTCCTGGTTTCGGCCACCCTGCCGCGCCGCGAACGCCAGCAGAGCCTGTATCGCGGCGTGCTGGAAGCCGCGGGCGACAAGCCGGTGGTGTTCCGCACCGTCGATATCGGCGGCGACAAGGCGGTGCCCTATATCGACGGCGACGAGGAAGACGAAAACCCGGCGATGGGCTGGCGCGCGCTGCGGCTGGCGCTCGGCCGCTCCGGCCTGATGAAGGTCCAGGCCCGCGCGCTTCTGGAGGCTGCAGCCGGCCGCACGCTCAATGTGATGTTCCCGATGGTGTCCGAACCTTGGGAATTTGCCGAAGCCCGTGGGCTGGTGGAACAGCAACGCGAACGACTGGCCCGCACCGGCCACGCCGTGCCCACCGAGATCCAGTACGGCGCCATGATCGAGGTGCCGGCCCTGATCGAGCAGCTCGACCTGCTGCTGCCGATGACCGATTTCGTTTCCATCGGCACCAACGACCTGACGCAATTCCTGTTCGCCGCCGACCGCGCCAATCCCCGTCTGGCCGACCGCTATGACTGGCTGTCACCCGCCATCCTGCGCGTCATCCGCCGCGTGGTGTGCGCCGCCGCCGAGCATGATGTGCCGGTGACCGTGTGCGGTGAAATGGGCGGGCGCCCGCTTGAGGCGCTGGCGCTGATCGCGCTGGGTGTCGAGCGCCTCTCCATCACGCCGGCCGGCATTGGTCCGATCAAGGCGATGATCCGTTCGGCGACGCTGGAGCCGCTGTCACAGGCCATGCAGGAGTGGCTGGCCAAGCCGGGCGTCAATATCCGCGCCGAGCTGTCGAGCGCGGCGAAGCGGCAGGGGCTCAGCTTCTAGGGCAGCACCTTGTGCCAATTCGTTACCGACCGGCTCTCGAACAGCCCGGCCAGGTGATAGGGATCGGCATTGGCAAAGGCGATCGCCGCATCGCGATCATCGAATTCCATGATCAGCAGGCTGCCCATCGCCCGGCCATCGGGGCGCAAAAGCGGCCCACCAACCAGCACCTGATCCTTGAAGGCGTTGATATGGGCCAGATGATCGGACCGCGTTTGCACACGCAGTTCGGCGCTGTCGGGCTTGTCGATGCAATGAATGGCAAACCAGGGCATGAATCGAACCTGCCGGCGCCGTTGATTCGCCACCGTTGATTTCGGTCTAGCCCGGCAAAAGCGGTGAGAAAAGGGCCATGTGCCCGATTGGGGGCGGCCTGAACCGGGCGCGTGCCGGGCGGCGATTCGCGGCGACCCGGCCCGGCCTGCCGCACACGGCGTTGGCCAAGGCGCTGAAATGGCCGGGCTGCCGAGGGGAAAGGCCGCGCAACAGTTGACGCCGCACCGCCCCTCCGCTATGCGCGCCGGTCTGTTGCTGGTCCGTACGGGCTGGCATTTGCGAAATTCTTGATGACAGGATTGAACGATGTCGCGCGTTTGCGAATTGACCGCCAAGGGCCGCCAGGTTGGCCACAACGTGTCCCACGCCAACAACAAGACCAAGCGCACCTTTCTGCCCAACCTGCAGAACGTGACGCTGATCTCTGATGCGCTGGGCAAGGGCGTGCGTCTGCGCGTGTCGATGAACGGTCTGCGTTCGGTCGAACATGTCGGCGGCCTTGATAACTGGCTGGTCAAGACCAAGGACGAGCTTCTGTCTGACCGCTGCGTCAAGCTGAAGAAGGAAATCAACAAGAAGCTGACCGCCGCCGCCTGAGGCCGCGCTGCTCTTGTGATTCGCCAAGGCGGCCGGGCATAAAGCCCGGCCGCTTTTGTTTGGGCCGCTTTTGTTTGTGGCGGCATCACTTATGCTGCCGGCCATGCGCCCCAACCCCGTGATTCGACCCGCCACGCTGGCAGACCGCCCGGCCATCATCGCCGTGCTGGCCGCTGCCTTCATCGATGATCCGGCGCTGGCCTGGATCTTCCCCGATGCCGCCCGGCGACCCGCCCGGCTGACCCGATTCTTTGATCTGATCACCCGTGCCGATGGCCGGCTGCCCCTGGCCGATGTCGCCTGCGCCAGCGACGGCCGCATCATCGGCGCTGCGCTGTGGCGACCGCCGGGCGCATGGGGGCTGCCCACCACCAGCCTGATTGCCAACCTGCCGCGCCTTGTCGCCACCTTCACCACCGCCCTGCCGCGCACGCTGGGCCTGATGGGCGCGATGGACCATCAGCATGATCGCCGCCCGCACTGGTATCTGCAGTTCATCGGCGTTTCGCCCGCAGGGCAAGGCCAGGGCGTGGGCGGTGCCCTGCTGCGTGCCGGCCTGGCTCGCGCCGCGGGCCAGCCCTGCTATCTGGAGACGGCCACGCCATCGAACGTCGGCCTCTATCAGGCGCATGGTTTTGCCGTGCGCAATGAATGGCAGCACGGCGATGCACCGAACTTCTGGTCGATGTGGCACCCCGGCAGCGTCACCGGAGCGGTGCAATGATCTCCAGTTGCAGCAGCAGCGTGCGCTGCGCGGCCGAGAAATTATCATCGGACACCAGATAGACAATCGGCGGCCCGGTCTTGCGGCGCACCAGTGCGATGCCTTCCATATTGTCCACCGGCCACTTGCCATCCCGCCCCCAGCGCGCCAGCAGCCGGCCGGGCGCGGCGCTGCCGCCGGCCAGCACCGGCGCCAGATCGACGATGCTGATCGCAGCGGCGGTTTCGGCACCAGTAAAGCGGCGGTGCAGCACCAACAGGTGGGTTTCATCGAGCAGCACCGCATCGGTGGGCGCAAAACCATCAACCGCATCGATCATGATCCGGCGCGTCAGGCCGGCGGGCGCCACCAGCAGCGCGGTGAGCGCGCCATCGGCCGTGGCCGCATTTTCGGCAATCCAGATCAGACTGCCATCGCCCAGAACCGCCAGCGATTCGCCGCCGCCATTGGGCGGCCAGCCCATGGTATCGGTGCGATAGAGCGGCGCGCCGGCCGGCGTGAGCGGCGGGCCATGGCCGGCAAAGGCCAAGATGCGATGCTGCTGCTCAAGGCTCACCAGTGTCTGGCCATCGGGGGTGAAGGCAATCGCTTCGGCATCCCGATCAACCTTGTCGTTGCCCGGAATGGTGATGCTGCCGATTTCGCCCGAGCTTGCGCCGGGCTGGTACAGCAGCCAGTCCCCGGCATCGGTCACCGCCAGCAACCGGCCATCCGGCAGCGCGGCGAGGCCCGAAAGGCCGCCGAACGATGTTTCCGGGCTGGTCAGCACAGCCGCGCTCGTCAGGCGGAACGGGCCGATCTTGCTGCCGGCGCCGGCCAACGGTGCGACGGTGATGGCGATGCTGTGCCGGGGCTGGTTGGCGGCGGTGGCCGGCGGGCGCAGCTCTGTCCACAAGATCCAGATCGCCGCCAGCAGCAGCGCTGCCAGCCCAGCAGTTTGGCCGGCTTGGGAAATCGCCACGCGCCTCATGGAAAAAGCATAGCAGGCAGGGAACGCCTTCGCTATCCACCCCGCCATGACCCCCCATGAAATCCTGCACCGTGTGTTCGGCCACGCCGAATTCCGCGGTCCCCAGGAACAGATCATCAGCGACGTGATTGCTGGCCGCGACTGCCTGGCGATTATGCCGACCGGAGCGGGCAAATCGCTGTGCTATCAGGTGCCGGCGCTGGTGCGGCCCGGCACGGCGCTGGTGATCTCGCCGTTGATCGCGCTGATGGAAGATCAGGTGCAGGCGCTGCACACCCAGGGCGTGCGTGCCGGCACGTTGAACAGCCAATCGGCCGATGGCGGCCAGGTGTGGCGTGATTTCGTCGATGGCCAGCTTGATCTGCTCTATGTCTCGCCCGAACGAGCGCTATCCGATGGTTTTGGCCAGATGGTGCAGCGCACGGAAATCGCGCTGATCGCCATCGATGAAGCCCATTGCGTTTCCCAGTGGGGCCATGATTTCCGCCCCGAATATCGCCGGCTGAAGCCGTTTTGTGATGCCCTGCCCGGCGTGCCGCGCATTGCGCTCACCGCCACCGCCGATCGCGAGACCCGCGCCGACATCGCGCTGCAGCTGGGCATTGCCAGCGATCGCATCACGCTTTCAGGCTTTGATCGGCCCAATATCCGCTATGACGTGGTGGGGCGCGACACCCTGCATCGCCAGTTGCTGGCCTTCATGGCCGGCCAGGCCGGCCGCGCTGGCATCATCTATGCCCCCACGCGTGCGGCCACCGAAAAGATCTGCGACTGGCTGGTGGAAGCCGGCTACCGCGCCCGGCCCTATCATGCCGGGTTGGAAGCCGGCATCCGCAGCCGGCACCAGGCGGATTTCGTGAAAAGCGAAGACATGGTGATGTGTGCCACCATCGCCTTTGGCATGGGCATCAACAAACCCGATGTGCG
>JAIXQM010000206.1 GCA_027485735.1 Sphingomonadales bacterium
AGAATATCCGCGGTCTGTTCGCGCACCACCAGCATCACCTTGCGGATCACGCAGGTGGTTTCCTCGAAACAATCGTCGCAGCGCTGATAGGCCGAAACCGAAACGCACGGCACCAAGGCCAGCGGGCCTTCGATCAGGCGGATGATCTCGCCGAAACTGATCTGGCTGGCCGGGCGGGCCAGGCGGTATCCACCCATCTTGCCGCGATAGCTGTTCACCACGCCGCCATTCTTCAGATCGAGCAATATGGCTTCGAGGAACTTGCGCGGCAGCTGCTGATCGGCGGCGATTACCGAAATCGGCACAGGCGCAACCCCGCCCGAACGGGCGATGAAGATGAGCGCGCGAAGCGCATAGCGGGAGCGCTGGTTGAGCATGATGAACCCCTTATCCTATGCACCAGCAAGGAATTGCTGCCAAGCCAAATGGCCGTGCCAGGCCGGTAACATGGCCGGAAATGAATTGCCGATTAATAGTAAAATTTACTGATTTTTTGGTTTATTCAACAGGGCTGTCATGGATATGCAATACGCATACCCCCATAACCCATTGTTATTATTATAGGCGATTTTTTCAGGGCAGTTGGCACGGGCTTTGCAAAGTTGTTGGCATCGGCAGCCGGATGGTCCGGCCGCTGAAGCAGACAAGAGGTCCCCCATGTTCACTTCAGCCCAGAACTTCTCCCGCAACCTGGTCGGCGCTGCCGGCACCCTGTTCTTCGCCGGCCTGTGCATCGCCGGTGCCACCGCCACCCCGGCCAACGCCCAGATCGCTTATGGCAAGAACGAAGCCGGCCACAAGGTCGCCTATGTCGCCTATGCCGATCTCGACCTGGGTTCGCCGGCTGGCCGCAGCCGCCTCGAAAACCGCCTGCGCACCGCCGCCAAGCAGGTGTGCCATGGCTCGGACGCCAGCCGCATGGCGGTCGCCGAGGAATATGCCTGCTATCAGGAAACCCTGAAGGCCACCCGCAGTGCCACCATGGCGGCCATCGCTGCCGACAAGGTGACCGGCTGATCGCCTGACAACACGGCGGGCACTTTCTTCGAACTTCGTTCGAGGATTGGGGCAGGGGCCGTCCTTGCCCGCCGATCCGGCCGGTGGCGCACCCTTCAGCCCCCATCAGGGTGCGCCCCGCCCACAGAGCCCCCAATCTTCAGTGCCCCCAAGAGCTCCGATGCGCCTCTCTTGCCCCTCTCGGGGCGCATTGTGACGGTGCCGCCCGGCGTCTTGCACCCTCGACGCCGGGCGGCACTTTATTTTTGGGCGCGGCACGTCATGATGCGCCATGCGCCTTCTCCTCCTCAGCCTCGCCCTGATAACCGCCCACCCCGCTGCGGCCATCCGCGCCCGCGAATTCGGCATCGCGCCCGGCCCAATGCCCACCGGGCCGCTCAACGCCATCACCGATGTGCCCGGCGTGGCTGTCGGCCAGGTCACGCTTGATCGCGGCGACACCATCCGCACCGGCGTCACGGCCATCCTGCCCCATGCCGGCAACATCTTTGCCGAAAAGGTGCCGGCCGGCATCTTTGTTGCCAATGGATTCGGCAAGTTGATGGGCTTGAGCCAGGTGCGCGAACTGGGCGAGATCGAAACGCCGATCATGCTCACCAACACGCTGAACGTGCCGGAAGCTGCTGCCGCCATCATCGAACACACGCTCAGCCAGCCAGGGAACGAGGGTGTGCGCTCGGTCAACGCCGTGGTCGGCGAAACCAACGATGGCGGGCTCAGCGATATCCGCGCCCGCGCCCTCAGCATCGCAGATGCCCGCCGCGCCATCGCCGAAGCCAGGCCCGGCCCCGTGCAGGAAGGCGCCGTCGGCGCCGGGCGCGGCACGATCGCCTTTGGCTACAAGGGCGGCATCGGCACCTCGTCACGGCGCACGCCCGAAGGCTTCACCGTCGGCGTGCTGGTGCAGAGCAATTATGGCGGCCGGCTGATCCTCGCCGGCGTCCCCATCCCGCCACCGCCGGGCAAGACAGCCGCGCGCGTCTCGGCTGACGGCTCGATCATGATCGTGGTGGCCACCGACGCGCCGCTGTCCGACCGCAACCTCACCCGGCTGGCGGCGCGCGCCATGGCCGGCCTCGCCCGCACCGGATCGGCCTTCTCCAACGGCAGCGGCGATTATGCCATCGCCTTTTCCACCGCCGACAGCGTCCGCCGCACCGCCGCCCGCCGGGCCGCGAGCACCGCTTATCCGGAACTGGGCAACGAGGCGACCACGCCGCTGTTCATCGCGGCCGCCGACGCAACCGAGGAAGCCATTGCGAATAGCCTGCTCGCCGCTGAAACCGTCACCAGCCGCGAACCGGGGACGGACGAAACCCGCCGGGCAGTAGCCCTGGACCAGGCGTTGATCAGGCGGCTGCTGGCGGCGGCGGGCCAACCTGCCCCATAGCCTGCTGCGCGATGACCGCAGCGTGGAGAGCCGCGCAGTCGATCACCGGAAACGGTGCCGTGACAGCGTCGAACACCAGGGCCAGATCGGTCCCGCCAAGCAGGATGGCCTCAGCGCCCTTCGCCATCAGCTCCTCGGCCGCGTTCTCGAAAATCTGCCGCTGCCCGGCGTTGACCGTGCCGGCAGTGGCCATGGCCGCATAGGCAGCATGTACCGCGTCAAGATCGGTCGGGGTGAAAACCCGCGCGGTGGTGATGCCACCATAAAAGCCTGACGCCATGACGGTTCTTGTGCCCAGAATGCCCAGCTTCTGCACGCCGCGTGCCGCAACGTCGCGCGCCACCACATCGATCATGTCGATCACCGGCAGCGGCGAGGCGGCGGCAAATTCAACCCGGCAGAAATGCCCAGCAATTGATGTGACCGCAACGAATTCGGCGCCGGCTCGGGCAAGGCGTTCAGTCAGGCGCACGAAGATCGCCGCCTGTTGGGCGCGGCGATCGGCGGCCAGATTGGCAAGCAGGGTCGGCGCGTCGCCATGCGCTGTGGTCAAATCCAGCCGCACCCCGGCGTGGGAAAAATGGCCGATCAATTGGCGTGTGTAATAATCCTGCGCGGCCGGCCCGATGCCGCCGATCAAGCCGATATGCATATCACACGTCCAGATTCGCCACGTTCAGCGCGTTTTCCTGGATGAAGTTGCGGCGTTCTTCCACCACGTCGCCCATCAGCTTGGCGAAGATGTCGTCTGCATCCGCCGCTTCATCCACGTCGACGCGCAGCAGAGTGCGGGCGGCCGGATCGAGCGTGGTTTCCCACAACTGGTCGGCGTTCATTTCGCCCAGGCCCTTGTAGCGGGCGATGGCGAGGCCCTTGCGGCCGGCATCGAGCACCGCCGCAAGCAGATCGGCCGGGCTAGTAATGCGGAAATTGCCCAGTTGCGATGGCGCGGCATACGCCGCGGCTTCCTGCGCGGCCAACGCGGCGAGGCGCGGCGCTTCGGGAGACGACAGGAAGGCGCCATCGATGACATGGTGATCGGTCACGCCGCGCCATTCGCGCGCGGCGTGATAGCCGCCATCATCAGTGACCGTCACCGTCCAGCGGCCGCCATCGGTATCAGCGGCATTCAGCCAGGCCGCGGTCGTCGCCGCCGCGCCCGCATCGGGCCGGGCCAAGGCGCCATTCAGTGCCAGCGCGTCGATCACAGCCGCCGGGTAGCGGCGCGGCACATAGGCCATCAGCGCCCGCATGCGGCGGGCATGTTCCACCAGCGCCGCCAGATCGGCGCCGCTGCGCGGGCCGGCTGCCGTGGTGAGCACCAGATTGCCGGCGCCGGCTTCGACCAGATAATCCTCCAGCGCCGCATTGTCCTTCAGATAGACTTCCGAACGGCCGCGCGTGACCTTGTAGAGCGGCGGCTGGGCGATGAAGAGATGGCCGCCGTCGATCAGCGTCGGCATGTGGCGGAAGAAGAAGGTGAGCAGCAGTGTGCGGATGTGAGCGCCATCCACATCGGCGTCGGTCATGATGATGACCTTGTGATAGCGCAGTTTTTCCAGGTTGAACTCAGGCCCGATGCTGGTGCCCAGCGCCTGGATCAGCGTGCCGATTTCGCGGCTGGCCAGCATGCGATCCAGACGGGCGCGCTCCACGTTCAATATCTTGCCTCGCAGGGGCAGGATGGCCTGGTTCTGGCGGTTGCGGCCATTCTTGGCGCTGCCGCCGGCGGAATCGCCTTCGACCAGGAACAATTCCGATTTCACCGGATCACGCTCCTGGCAATCGGCCAGCTTGCCGGGCAGGCCCGACACTTCGAGCACGCCCTTGCGCCGGGTCAGGTCACGCGCCTTCTTCGCGGCTTCGCGCGCGGCGGCGGCATCAATGATCTTGGCCACGATGGTCTTGGCGTGAGCGGGGTTTTCCTGCAGCCACACGTCCAGCCGGTCGGCCATCAGGCTTTCCAGCGGCTGGCGCACTTCCGATGAAACCAGCTTGTCCTTGGTCTGGCTCGAGAATTTCGGATCGGGCAGCTTCACCGAAACAATGGCCGTCAAGCCTTCGCGCATGTCGTCGCCGGTGAGGTTGACCTTCTCCTTCTTCAGCAGGCCAGACGCTTCCGCATACTGGTTCAGCGTGCGGGTCAGCGCGGCGCGGAAGGCGGCGAGGTGGGTGCCGCCATCGCGCTGCGGGATGTTGTTGGTGAAGCACAACACCTGCTCGTAGTAGCTGTCGTTCCATTCCAGCGCGACATCGATGCCGATATCATTGGCCTGGCCGGTGATGGCGATCGGATTGGGAATCAGCGGCGTCTTGGATTTGTCGAGGAACTTCACGAAGGCCGCGATGCCGCCTTCATAATAAAGCTCCACCTGCTTCACATCGGCATGGCGGGCATCGTTGAGGAACAGGCGCACGCCGCTGTTCAGGAAGGCCAGCTCGCGGAAGCGATGTTCCAGCTTGGCGAAATCGAAATCGATGAACTTGAAGGTGCCGATGCTGGGGAAGAAGGTGACGCGGGTGCCGCGCTTGCCATTCGATGGCCCGCGCACCGCCAGCGGTGCCTGGGCGTCGCCATGGTGGAAGCGCATCCAATGTTCTTCGCCGTCGCGCCAGATCGTCAGCTCCAGCCATTCCGACAGCGCGTTGACCACCGACACGCCCACCCCGTGCAGGCCGCCCGACACCTTGTAGGCGTTGTCGTCGCTGTTGTTGAATTTGCCGCCGGCGTGCAGCTGGGTCATGATCACTTCGGCCGCCGACACGCCTTCTTCGGCGTGGATGCCGGTGGGGATGCCGCGGCCATTGTCCGTCACGCTCACCGAACCATCGGCGTTCATCGTGATGTCGATGCGGTCGCAATAGCCGGCCAGCGCCTCGTCGATGGCGTTGTCCGAAACTTCGAACACCATGTGGTGCAGGCCCGAACCATCGTCCGTATCACCGATATACATGCCGGGGCGCTTGCGCACGGCATCCAGCCCGCGCAGCACCTTGATGCTGTCGGCGCCATAATCATTGATCTGGGCGGGATTCGGATTGTTGTCGGTCAACGCAGCAGCCTCAGGATGCAGAAATGTCCCTCGGCTATAGTGACTCCCGCGCGCGCGGGCGAGGGGGAAATGCGCAGCGCTGCTGTTGCCCGCGCAGCCACGGCAGCGCCTCGTCGGCCAGCATCGGCCGGGCAAGCAGATAACCCTGCACGGCGGTGCAGCCATGCACAACGAGGAAGCTGCGCTGGCTCTCCGTCTCCACCCCTTCGGCAATCACCTCCAGCCCCAACCCGCGCCCCAGCCCGATCAGCGTGCGCGCGATCAGGCCGCGATCGCCATCGGAATCGATGGCACGGGTGAAGCCGCGATCGATCTTGATGCGGTCCACCGGAAAGCTGGTGAGGTGGGAGAGCGAGGCATAGCCGGTGCCGAAATCATCCATGGCCAGCGTGCAGCCCATCGCCCGCAATGCCTCCAGCGTGTGGCCGATGCGCGCGATGGAACGATCGAGCAACACGGTCTCCGTCACCTCGATCTCCAGGCGCGTCGCGGGCACGGCGTGGCGGGCAAGGCTGCGCTTTACCGTGTCGAGAAAATCATCGGCCAGCAGTTGCGCCGTGGACACATTCACCGCCAAATGCCCCGGCTCCAGCCCGGCCGCCAGCATGGCGGCAAAGCCGGCCAGTGCCGCGTCCATCACCTGGCACCCCAAAGGCTGGGCGAGGCCCACATCCTCGGCCAGCGGCACGAACTCAGCCGGCGGCACCCATTCGCCTTCGTGCCACCAGCGCGCCAGCGCTTCGAACCCCATAACGCTGCCATCGGCCAGCCGCTGTTGCGGTTGCAGGGCGGCCACCAGCTGACGCCCGGATATGGCCTGGCGCAGCGCATCGGCCAGCCGCGTGCGGCGCACCACCCGGTTGGCCAGTTCGGCGCCAAACAGCACATGGCGACCCCGCCCCTGCCGCTTGGCATCCAGCAATGCGGCATCGGCATTGCCCAGCAGTTCGTGCGGTCCACACCCCTTGGACGGGAACGGCGCGATGCCCACCGAAAAGGACGGCGCATAGCGGCTGGCCCCCAGCCGCATCGGCCGGCGCAGGCGGGCGAGCAGGCGCAGCGCAAAGGCGTGAAGCTCGTCTGGCGCGGCCACGCCATGCACAATCAGCGCGAACTCATCACCCGAAAGCCGCGCCGCCACGTCGCCAGCCCGGATGCAGCGCTGCAGGCGCCGGCCGACCAGGCGCAGCAGCATGTCTCCGGCGGCATGGCCCAGGCTGTCGTTCACCGCCTTGAAGAAATCGACATCGAACAGCACGAGGATACCTGCCGGGCCGATATCGGGCAGGCGCCCCAGTTGCTGCATCAGCACATCGCGGTTGGCCAGCCCGGTCAGCGTGTCTTCCTCGGCCCGGCGACGCAATTCGCGTTCGGCGCGCAGCAACGGCGTCACGTCGGTGCGGATCGAAACGATGTTGCCGCTTTCCGAAACGGCTGTGCTGGCCTGCATGAACTTGCCGTCGCGCAGGTGGAACACGCGATTATAGCCGGGCTCACGGTGGCGGCGCAGATAATCCGCCACCCACGCCCGCCGCTTCTCGGGCGGATCATCGGCGCTGACTTCCGGCCGGTAGTGATTGGCCAGCACCTTCCGGGTGATGATGTCGGCCAGCCGCTCGCCCTTCACCATATACTGGCGGTTATCGGGCAGGATGTCGCGATAGACATCGTTGACCAGGATCAGCCGTTCTTCGCAATCATAAACGGAAAGCGCCGCCGGGATGCCGGTGATCACATCGCGCAACAATGTTTCGGTGCGGGTGCGCAGATCCAACTCCCGCGCGGCGCGGGCGGCGGCCTCGTGGCGAACAGTGATATCCTCGAACGTGCCGATCAACGCTGCGCCTTCCACGCTGGCGACAGCCGGCCGGCCCCGCGCCCGCACCTGGCGGCGCTCGCCATCAGGGCGGCGGATGCACAATTCCAGATCCCAGGATGTGCCACTGCGCAGCGCTTCGTTCACCGCGCCCAACAGGATCGGTCGGTGTTCGCGGATATAGAAACGCAGCGCATTGCTCAGAAGAGGCTGAAAATCCTCAGCCACACCCAGGATGCGGCGGGTTTCGGCACTCCACCACAGCCGGCCGCCCGCGCTGTAATACCAGGCACCGATGCCGGCCACGGCCAGCAAGGGCTCGGCAGCCGACAGCAAGCGCGGGCTCAGCGGCCGCTCCCGTCCCGGCTGGAGCGGAAAGGGCAGGCGTTCACCGCCCGGCCAGCTGCTTTCCGACATGCACGCCTTCTCCCGCTCTGCACCGTCTTGTGACTAACGGCGCGGCGGAGAGCGGCTTTATGCGGGCATGACGCGCCCCGCCGCCAGGGTCAGCCAGCAGGTGGATGGGCCGCCGCCGGCCAGATCGGCAAACAGCGCCGGATCAGTGCCGGTCATCCACGCCTGCACGCCCATCGCCGTCAACCGTTCGTACAGCGCGGCGCGGCGGCCGGCATCAAGATGCGCGGCAATTTCATCGAGCAACAGGATCGGCGGACGGCCGCTGCGCTGGGCCACCAGCGCAGCATGCGCCAGCACGATGGCGATGAGCAGCGCCTTTTGCTCGCCGGTGGAGCAGCTGGCCGCCGGCATCGCCTTGGCGGCGTGGGTGACGATCAGATCAGCGCGGTGCGGGCCCTCAAGGGCGCGGGCCGCAGCGGCATCGCGCGCCCGGCCCCGCGCCAGCCGCGCAGCCAGATCATCGGCGTCATTGCCGGCCAGTGCGATCAGTGGCCGGGCAAATGGCCCATCGGGTGCGCCACCCAATTCTGCCGCCAGTGCTGCCACCACATCTGCGCGCGCATCCGCGATGGCGGCGCCATGCTCGGCCATGTCGGCCTCCAGCCCGGCCAGCCACACCGGATCGGCTGGACCATCGGCGGTGAGCAGGCGCGTGCGTTCGCGCATCGCCGCCTCATAGCGGTTCACGCGCTGGCCGTGGCCGGGGTGCAGCGCCAGCACCAGCCGATCAAGGAAGCGCCGCCGGCTGCCGCTGCTTTCGCTGAACAAGCGGTCCATCGCCGGGGTGAGCCACACCAAAGCCAGCCAATCGCTGAGCGCCGTCGCCGTCGCCGCGGCACCGTTCACCCGCACCA
>JAIXQM010000132.1 GCA_027485735.1 Sphingomonadales bacterium
GCACCACCGAAGATGGTGACCGCATGGTGATCGCCGTGGAAGATGGCGACACCGGCGTTGCCCGCGGCCGCATCACCATCAGCGATCGCAAGGGCTGATCCGCTTTAGAGCCTGCGCGCTGCAAAGGTGTCGCAGTTGTTTATCTGCCCGGATTGCAGCCCGGCCTGCAGCCAGCGCATGCGCTGTGCCGACGTGCCGTGGGTGAAGCTTTCCGGGTTCACCCGCGCCCCGGCCTTTTGTTGCAGCGTGTCATCCCCGATGGCCTGGGCGGCGCGCAGGCCTTCTTCGATGTCGCCGGGCTCCAGCAGATCGCGGTTGTGGTGCGCCCACACCCCGGCAAGGCAATCGGCCTGCAGTTCCTGCCGCACCGAAAGTGCATTGCCCTGCGCCGGCCCTGACGCGCGGCGGGCCTTCTGGACCTCGGCGGAAATGCCCAGCACCGTCTGGATATGATGCCCCACCTCGTGCGCGATCACATAGGCGGCGGCAAAATCGCCCGGCGCGCCAAAGCGGCGCGACAGGTCATCGAAGAAGCTGGCATCAAGATAGACCTGTTGGTCTGCCGGGCAGTAGAATGGCCCCATGCCGCTGTCTGCCTGACCGCAGCCTGAATCCACGCCGCCTTCAAACAGCACCAGTTTTGGCTGCGGATAGGGCTTGCCCAACTGGTCCGGGAATTGCTCCCCCCAGGTGCGCTCGGTGCTGCGCAGAACCTTGGCGATGAAACGGTCATGTGCGCCATCCAGCTTTGCCGGTTCCGCTGGTTCCACCGCCTGCCGCGGCTGGCCCACACCCGGCCCGCCCACGCTGCCACCGCCCACAGCGCCGATCAGTTCCAGCGGATTCTGCCCCAGCAGCAAGGCGATCACGCCCACCACGATCATGCCGCCGATGCCCAGCTTCCCGCCGCCAATCGGCAGCCGCATGCCGCCACCGCCGCCGCGTTCTCCCCGGCGGTCAACGATGTTGCTGCTTTCCTGTTCGTCGTCGAGGTTCATGGCCGGCGTCTCCCGGCAGACAGGTTACCGGGTGCGCCCGCCCGGCGCCAGCGCCTCGTTCACCAGCAGGGCGATGCGGCTGCCGGCCTTGGCCACCTGATCACGCACGCCTGGAGTCGCCGTGGTGATATAGTCGGGCGTCACCATCCCGCGCGGCAGGGCGCGGCGCTGGTCGGCGGGGATCGGGCAACTGTCGGGATAACCCTGTAGTTGCGGATAGGCGATCGTGCGCGAAATCTCCCACACGTCGCGCGCCCAAAGCGCCACCCGTGCTGCGGTGTCGGCCGGGCCGGCGGTGTAGGTGCGGGCCTGCGCCGGCGTGATGCGCTGCGGCGTGATCGCCGGCGGTTCGGTCAGCGCGCGTTCGGCCAGGTCACCATCCCAGATCCAGTGCAGGTTCATACGCTGTTTATAGCCATAATCGGCGCGCACCTGGTTGCCGCCCAGATCGGCTTTGTCGCCGAGGTGCAGCGGCTGGTGCATGTCGCCCACGAAATGCACCAGGAAGCCAAAGGCCTGCAGGCGTTCGTGCGCCGGCCGGCTGCGATCAGCCAATATGGCCTGCTGGCGCGAAATCTGCACCGTCACGCAATCGCCGTCCGGGCATTTGGCGGTGATGTCGAAATCGCCGCACACGCTGATGTTCTGATAGTGCCAGGGTGCGGAGAAGGCGAAACGGTCGCGATAACGGGCGCGCACGCAATCGGGCCACACGCTGGCCTCCTCGATGCTGCGCAGCCGGCATTCGGGCGTGTTCAATGCAGCTTCGGCGCGATACAGGCGTTTCACTTCAGCACGCACCGCCGGTCTGAGCTGGGCCAGCGCGATGCGCCCGGTCAACCGGTGGGCATATTCGCCCCAGGCCAGCGCCGGTTGGGAAGCAATCAGGGCAAGCGGCAGGGCCAGCCAGGTGAGGGGGCGAATCAAGCGGTGCATCATGGCTTTCGCCCATGCCGCACGGCGGTGACGCTGGCCAGTGCCGCAGGGTGGCTGTATGGGCTTGCAAAGCGGGCCCTTGCTGCCAATCTTTGGGCCAACAGGATAAAGACAGACGATGCGAGATCCCTACAGCGTTTTGGGCGTGCCGCGGTCGGCAACGGATGCCGACATCAAGAAGGCGTTCCGCAAGCTCGCCAAGGACAATCACCCGGATCGCAACGCCGATGATCCCAAGGCGCTGGAACGCTTCAAGGAAGCCAACCTCGCCTATGAGCTGCTGTCTGATACAGCCAAGCGCGCGCAGTTTGATCGCGGCGAGATCGGCCCGGATGGCCAGCCCACCAATCCCTTTGGCGGTGGTGGATTCGGCGGTGGCGGCGGTTTCAACCCGCGCGATTTCGGCAGCAATAGCCGCAGCGGCGGCGGCGCGGATTTTGCCGGTGCCGCCGATGATCTGTTTGCCGAAATCTTTGGCGGCCGCAGCCCGTTCGGCGGCAGCGGCGCCGCAAGTGGTGGTGGCCGCGGTTTCCGCACTCAGGTGCGCGGGCCCGATGTTGCCTATCGCCTGACTGTGCCCTTCGTCGATGCCGTGCAGTTGACCCCGCAGCGCGTCACCCTGCGTTCCGGCCAGACGATCGAAATCAAGCTGCCCGCTGGCCTGGAAACGGGCAAGCAGGTGCGGCTGGCCGGCAAGGGGGAGGCTGGCCCCGGCGGCCACGGCGATGCCATTGTCACCATCGAGATCGGGCCGCACCGCGCCCTTACCCGCGACGGTAATGACGTGCGCCTCACCTTGCCGATCAAGCTGGATGAAGCCGTGCTCGGCGCCAAGATTCGCATGCCCACCGCCGAAGGCATGGTCTCGCTGTCCATCCCGCCCGGCACCGCATCGGGCAAGATGTTTCGGCTAAAGGGCAGGGGTTTTCGGAAGCTGGACGGCACCCGCGGCGATCAACTGGTGACGGTGCAGATTGATATCCCGCCCGATCACGAAGAACTGAAGGCCTTTGCCGCCAGCTTCGTCGATCCGCGCAACATTCGCGCCACGCTGGATGGTTGAAGCTGGCCCGAGCCGACGGCTGTCGTGGCCTGCCATCGCGCGTGATACCGCCAGCGGCACCTTCGAACATGGCTTCACCCACGCCGGCAATCTCGCCTATCTCAGCCTGGTCACCCTGTTTCCCTTCGTCATCCTGCTCGCCGCCGTCGCCGGGCAACTGGGCCGCACGGCCGATGGGCTGGCGGCCGTCAACGGCTTCCTCACTGCGCTGCCCAGCAATGTTGCCACACTCATCGCCCCGGCGCTGACCGATGTGATCGCGGCCGATTCGAGCAGCGGCGTCATCACCTTCAGCCTGGTGGTGGCGCTGTGGACATCGTCGGGCGTGCTGGTCACGCTGCGCACCATCGTCACACAGGCCTATGGCCGGGAATCGGAAATGCCCTATCTGCGTTGGCGCCTGCTCGGCTTGCTCGAGGTGCTGGGCCTGGTGCTGCTGCTGCTGATCGCCTTTGCCGCCCAGGTGGTGGTGACCGGCGCCGAAACATTCGTTTATCGCCTGATGCCGATGGCGGCGAACATCTTCCCGGCCTTGGGCCTGCAACGCATCGTACCGGCGCTGCTGCTGTTTCTTGCACTGTGGGGGCTGTTTGCGTTGCTGTGCCCACGCCGGTTCCGCATCGCCCCGGTGTGGCCCGGTGCGCTGGCCACAGCGGCGGCGTGGACGGCGACCACCCTGGCGCTGCCGCGCGCGCTCACCCTGTTTGGTGGCTATGCGCTCACCTATGGCAGCCTCGCCGGCGTGATCATCGCCTTGCTCTATTTCTATATCATCGGGCTCGGGATGGTACTTGGCGCGCAGTTGAATGCCGCCATCGCCCGTGCGCGGCTGGAAATTGCCGCAATTCCTCGTTAAGCCGCGCAGCCAAGGAGAATTTCATGGGAATCATGGCGGGAAAACGCGGCCTCATCATGGGGCTGGCGAACGACAAGAGCCTGGCCTGGGGCATTGCCAAGGCCTTGGCCGAACAGGGCGCCGAACTGGCCTTCAGCTATCAGGGCCCGATGATGGAAAAGCGCGTGCGCCCGCTGGCAGAAGCATTGGGTGTCGCCCGCCTGTTCGAATGCGATGTGTCGTCGGTGGAAAGCATGGATGCCTGCTTCGCCGCGCTGGCCGCTGAATGGCCCACCATCGATTTCCTCGTCCACGCCATCGGCTTTTCGGACAAGAACGAGCTGCGCGGCCGCTATGTCGATACCAGCCTTGATAACTTCCTGTTGACCATGAACGTCTCGGTCTACAGCTTCACCGCAGTCGCCCAGCGCGCCGCCACGATGATGCCGGACGGTGGGGCCATGCTCACCCTGTCGTACTACGGCGCCGAAAAGGTGATCCCGCATTACAATGTGATGGGCGTGGCCAAGGCCGCGCTGGAATGCAGCGTGAAATATCTGGCGATGGACCTTGGGCCCCAGAATGTGCGCGTCAACGCCATCTCCGCCGGCCCGATCAAGACGCTGGCTGCCAGCGGCATCGGCGATTTCCGCTACATCATGAAGTGGAACGAGTATAATTCGCCGCTGCGCCGCAACGTCACCATCGAGGATGTCGGCGGCGCCGGCCTTTACTTGCTCTCCGGTCTGGCCAGCGGCGTGACGGGCGAAACGCACCATGTCGACGCCGGCTACAACGTCATCGGCATGAAGGCGGAGGATGCGCCGGATATCGGGCTCGAAAAATGAGCCTCAACACATTCGGACACCTGCTGCGCTTCACCACCTGGGGCGAAAGCCACGGCCCGGCGATTGGCGCGGTGGTGGATGGCTGTCCTCCCGGCCTCACCCTGTCCGAAGCCGATATCCAGCCCTTCCTCGACAAGCGTCGGCCCGGTCAGTCGAAATTCACCACCCAGCGGCAGGAGCCGGATGAAGTCCGCATTCTGTCGGGCGTGTATGAAGGCCAGACCACCGGCACGCCGATCAGCCTGATGATCGAGAATGTCGATCAGCGCTCGAAAGACTATAGCGACGTCGCCGCCAAATACCGGCCCGGCCACGCCGATTATGCCTATGATGCCAAATACGGCCTGCGCGATCCGCGCGGTGGCGGGCGCTCCTCGGCGCGCGAGACCGCCAGCCGCGTGGCCGCCGGCGCAGTGGCGAGGCTGGTCATTCCGGATGTCAGCATCACCGCCTATCTGGTTGAAATCGGCGGTATCGCCATTGATCGCAGCCGCTTTGATCTGGCCGAGATCGAGCGCAATCCCTTCTGGTGCCCCGATGCGGTGACGGCCGCGATCTGGGAAGATCATCTCGACGCTGCACGCAAGTCAGGCTCCTCGCTCGGCGCCATTGTCGAATGCGTGGCGACCGGTGTGCCGGCTGGCTGGGGCAGCCCGCTCTATCACAAGCTCGACGCGCAGCTGGCCAACGCCGCCATGAGCATCAACGCGGTGAAGGCCGTCGAAATCGGCGACGGTTTCGCCGCTGCCCGCCTGCGTGGCGAGGAAAACGCCGATCGGATGCGCCCCGGCGAGGATGGCCCGGAGTTTCTCTCCAACCACGCGGGCGGCATCGCCGGCGGCATCTCCACCGGCCAGCCCATCGTGGTCAGGATGGCGCTGAAGCCGACCAGTTCGATCCTCACGCCGGTCGAAACCATCACCAAGGACGGCCAGGCTGCCGAAATCGTCACCAAGGGCCGCCACGATCCCTGCGTCGGCATCCGCGCCGCGCCCGTGCTGGAAGCCATGGTGGCGCTGGTGCTGGCTGATGCGATGCTGCTACAGCGCGGGCAAACTGGGCTCTAACCCAGGTCTGCGCGGGCCTTTTCCCAGTTCTTCCCGTCGTAGGGACGGATCAGCGGCTTCACATCCTCCACCCCGTCCAGCGCCCGCCAGTTCACGCTGAACCCATCCGGGTGCGACCGTGGTACATAGAAGCTCTTGATGCCGCAGGTGCTGCAAAACAGATGCTGCGCCGTGCCGCTGCCCCAGCGATAATTGGTCAGCATATCACCGCCGCGCTCCAGCGTGAAACCCGCCTTGTCGACGATCAGGTGCAGGAACCCGGTCTTGGCGCAGATGGAACAATTGCAGTCGAGCAGTTCCGGCGGATCGGCGAACCGCACCCGAAAATGCACCTTGCCGCAATGGCAGCCACCTGTTGCTTCCCGCATCGTCATGGCCGGCACATCACGTCAAAGCCGTCTGGAAATCAAGCTGTGCAGCCGTTCGATTCACAAGCGGTTTGCGCGTTTTCAGCTCGGTACGGTGAGATCAGCCACCTTGCTGTCGCGCACGCCCACGGGCGCCGCGAGCACTTCTTGCAGGAACACGCCCTTGTTCACCGTGCTGGTGCGCGGATCGCCGGCTTGGCTGCGCACGGCGGGATCGGGCGTGTTTGCGCCGGCGCGATCCAGCAATTGCTGTTCGGCGGCGCTCTTCGGCGGCGGCTTCACGCCGGGGCCAAACAGCGCTTCCATGGCAGCGGCCTGCGAATCGACGCCCATGGCGCGCGGCGCGCCGGGCTTGGGCGGCGCCAGCGAAAAATCGGGCGGCACCACCAGCGGCGCGCCGCGGGCGATCGCCAGCTCATCGGGGCCACGGCCGGAAAGCCGGTCCTTCTTGCCGCCACAAGCAGTCAGCGCCAGGGCGGCCACGGTCAGGATCAGCAGGTTACGCATTGTTCGTGTCCCTTGATTCAGGAGCGGCTTCAGTCGGGGGTTTGGCCAGCACGGCGCGGGCCAGCAGCAATATCACACCCAGTGTAATCGCGGCATCGGCAAGATTGAAGACCCAGAAGCTGGTTTGCCCCCAGAAGAAATGCAGGAAATCGACGACATAGCCAAAGCGCACCCGATCGAGGATGTTGCCGATGGCGCCGCCCAGCACCAGGCCCAGCGCGGCCACATCCACCGGGTTCTTTTCGCGCCGCAGCCACAAGGCCACCGCCAGCGCGATACCGGCGGTGATGAAGGTAAGCAGCCAGCGGCCCAGATCGCTGTCCGCCTGCAACATGCCCATCGACACGCCGATATTGCCCACGAACGTCAGGCGGAAGAACGACCACACATCGATGCCGCCGCGTTCGGGCAGGTGGATGATTTCAAGCACCCAATATTTGCTGATCTGATCCAGGATCAGCACCAACGCCGCAAGGAGAAAGCCACGTTTAGCCATTCACCACCGCATCGCAGCGCCCGCACAATTCGGTTCCGGCGTTCACATCGGGCAGGTGGCGCCAGCAGCGGGCGCATTTGGCCAGATCGGCCTTTTCAACGGTCAGCGCTTCCGTGTCGCCATGGGTCAATGACACGTCGGCAACCAGCAGCAGTTCAGCCAGATCAAGCCCGGCCAGCGCGGCGATGCGGTCGGCATGAGTGGTGGTGATGGTCACACTGGCTTCCAGGAAGCTTCCCACCGTCTTGGCGCGGCGAAGTTCTTCCAGTTTCAGATAGACTTCCTCGCGCAGCTTGCGCGCCAGCATGAACTGCTTGTCCAGCGCGGCATCCTGCCAGCCAGCATCGATTTCCGGCCATTCCAGCAGGTGCACCGAGCCCGAATCCGGGTACCGCGTGCCCCACACTTCTTCCGACGTGAACACCATCACCGGCGCCAGCCAGCGGGTGAGGGCATGGAAGGTGATATCCAGCACCTTGCGCCAGGCGCGGCGAGCCGGCGCGGTAGGGGCGTCGCAATAGAGACTGTCCTTGCGGACATCCATGGCGAAGGCCGAAAGATCATTCTGCACGAACTCGGTGATCAGGCTGGTGTAGCGGTTGAAGTCATAGGCCACAGTCGCCGCCTTGAGCTCATCCGACAGCACGGCCAGCTTGTGCAGCACCCAGCGTTCCAGCGCCGGCATCTGATCGGCGGGGAGGCGTTCCTCTTCCGTCCAGCCCTCAAGAGCGCCCAGCAAATAACGAAAGGTGTTGCGCAATTTGCGATACTGATCGGCGACGCCCTTCAGGATTTCATCGCCAATGCGGTGATCTTCGGTGAAATCGACACTCAGCGCCCACAGCCGCAGGATATCCGCGCCATAGGTCTTCATGATGTCGAGCGGATTGATGACGTTGCCTTCCGACTTCGACATCTTGCGGCCCGAGGCATCCATGGTGAAGCCGTGGGTGAGGATGGCGTTGTACGGTGCGCGGCCGCGGGTGCCGCAGCTTTCCAGCAGGCTGGATTGGAACCAACCGCGATGCTGATCGCTGCCTTCCAGATACAGATCTGCCGGCCACTGCATTTCCGGCCAGCGGCCCGATTCCAGCACGAAGGCATGGGTGCAGCCGCTGTCGAACCACACGTCCAGGATGTCGGTGATCTGCTCGTACTGTTCAGCCTTGTCGCCCAGCAACTCGGCGGCGAACTCCGGGGTCCAGGCGTCTACACCCTGTTCGCGGAAGCGCGCGATGATCTTGTCATTGATTGTCTTATCAACAAGATAGTCGCCAGTCTTGCGATCAACAAACAAGGTGATCGGTACACCCCAGGCCCGTTGGCGGCTGAGCACCCAGTCGGGCCGGCCTTCGACCATCGCACCGATGCGGTTGCGGCCCTTGTCGGGCGTGAACTGGGTGGCGGCGATGGCAGCCACGGCCTTTTCGCGCAGGGTCGGGCTACCAGCGTCCATCGGCACAAACCATTGCGGCGTGCAGCGGAAGATCACCTTCTTCTTCGACCGCCACGAATGCGGATAGCTGTGCGCGAACGGCCCGGCGCTCAGCAACGCGCCCGCAGCGCGCAAATCGTTGCAGATCGGTCCATCTGGCGCATTGAGCGTTGGGTTGATGACGTTCTTGGACTCGGCGCCCAGCCACAGCCAATCGGCGCGGTAGCGGCCATCACCTTCCACCGCGAACACCGGGTTGATCCCGTGCGCCTTGCACAGCGCGAAGTCATCCTCGCCATGATCCGGCGCCATGTGGACAAGGCCGGTGCCGGCGTCGGTGGTGACGAAATCGCCGGGCAGGAAGGGGCGGGGCTTGGCAAAGAAGCCGCCGAGGTGGTGCATCGGGTGACGGGCGACGGCGCCGGCGAGGGCCGGCGCTGCCACATCATGCTCCACGGTCAGCGCGGAACCGATGCGCGCGCTCACGGCTTCCACCAGTGGGGCAGCAATGAGGATACGACGGCCATCGGCAGTGCGGCAAAGCTGGTAGGTAACCTCGGGTCCATAGGCGATGCCCTGGTTCACCGGGATGGTCCACGGCGTCGTCGTCCAGATGACGGCGTGGGCACCCACCAGTTCCGGCGCGCCCGGCGCTTCCATGATCTCGAACGCCACGTCGATCTGGGTCGAGGTGATGTCGTGATATTCCACCTCGGCATCGGCCAGCGCGGTCTTTTCGACCGGGGACCACATCACCGGCTTGGCACCGCGATAAAGCTGGCCGGACTCGGCAAACTTCAGCAGTTCCGAAACAATGGTGGCTTCCGCCTGGAAGTCCATGGTGAGATAGGGTTTTTCCCAATTGGCGCTGATGCCCAGCCGCTGCAATTGGCCCATCTGCACATTCACCCAATGCTGCGCATAGGCGCGGCATTCGGCGCGGAATTCCACCGCCGGCACATCGTCCTTGTTCTGCTTTTTCGCGCGGTAGGCTTCTTCCACCTTCCATTCGATCGGCAGGCCGTGGCAATCCCAACCGGGGATATAGGGCGCATCCTTGCCCAGCAGCGTTTGCGTGCGCACCACCGCATCCTTCAGGATATGGTTCAGCGCGTGGCCGATGTGCATGTCGCCGTTGGCATAGGGCGGGCCATCGTGGAAGATGAACTTCGGCCGCCCGGCGCGGGCTTCGCGCAGCTGGGTGTAGAGATCGGCCGCCTGCCATTTCGCCAAAATCTGCGGCTCACGCTCCGGCAGGCCGGCTTTCATCGGAAAGTCGGTTTTCGGCAGGAAAACGGTGGGTCGATAATCGGGCGCGGTCATGAGGGTGCGCTTTAGGGGATGGGCGGCCCTGTGTCACCTCTCCCCGTTGGGGAGAGGTCGAGAGACGCCGCAGGCGGCCCGGGAGAGGGGTGCATCGGGCCGACCCCTCTCCCGCCGCGCTTCGCGCGAGTCGACCTCTGCCCGGCGGGGAGAGGTGATTCAGTCGCGTAGCATGCGCCGTGCCGCTTCGGCATCGGCCGCAATCTGCGCCTTCAACGCATCGAGGCCGTTGAGCTTCATTTCCGGCCGCAGATAGGCGACCAATTGCACATCCAGTGTCTGGCCATAGAGATCGCCCTGCCAGTCCATCAGCCAGGTTTCGAGCAGTTCAACCGGCGGCTCGATCATGGGGCGGATGCCCAGATTCGCTACGCCATCAACGCGCTCGCCGTTGGGCAGCACGACATGCACGGCATACACTCCGTATGCGGGGCGCACATAATCGCCGAGCGTCATGTTGGCGGTGGGGAAACCCAGCGTTCGCCCCAGCTTGGCGCCATGTTCCACCACGCCGCGGATGGTGAACGGCCGGGTGAGCAGCTCCGCCGCCATCCCCGGCCGCGCATCGCGCAGCAGGGCGCGCACGCGGGTGGAGCTGATCGTGCCGCCGCCATCCTGCACCGCATCGACCACCCGCGCCGCAAAGCCATGTGCCAGGCCCAGCCGCTCCAGATCGGTCACGCTGCCACCGCGCCCGCGCCCGAAGGTGAAATCGCCGCCGGTCACCACGCCGGCCACGCCCAGGCGCGTCACCAGCCATTCGTCCACGAACTCCTCGGCCGAAAGCGCGGCCAGCGCCCGGTTGAACGGCATGACCACCGCGCCATCCATGCCGAACTGGCCCAGCCACTGCGCCCGCTGATCAATGGTGGAGAGCGAGAAGGGCGGCACATCGGGCTGGAACAGCCGCGCCGGGTGCGGATCGAAACTGGCCACCAGCGCCGGCCGGCCAAGCTTGCGCGCCCAATCACGCGCGGCGCCCACCACGGCCTGGTGGCCGGCGTGAAAACCATCGAAATTGCCCAGCGCCACGATGCCGCCACGCAAATGGCCGGGCAGGGCGGCGCCCGCAGAAATCACATCCATGCGATCAGGTCCATGCGGCGCGGCTTAGCGGGGAGCCAGCCCGGCGGCAAGCAGCCGTGCCGTATTGCCGCCCATCACCTTGGCGATGTCGGCCGGGGCCATGCCCGCCTGCATCAGCGCCTGGGTGAGGGCATCCAGATGCGCGGTATCGAAACCCACCGTGGTGCCGCCATCATAATCGCTGCCCAGCCCGACATGATCGATGCCGGCCACCTTCACCGCGTGCAGGATCGCCTTGGCGGTGGCCTCCGGTGTTGGTTGGCAGATGGCGGCATCCCAATAGCCGATGCCCACCACGCCGCCATTGGCCGCCAGCGCGCGCAACTGATCGTCGGAAAGATTGCGCGGCGTGTCGCAGGTGCCTTTCACGCCGCCATGGCTCACCACCACGGGCCGCGTGGCGATCTTCAGCACGTCGGCAAAGGCGGCGGGGCTGCTGTGGGCGACATCGATGATCATGCCGCGCTTCTCCGCCTCGCGCACCACTTCGGCGCCCAGGGCGGTGAGCCCGCCCTTCTTCTCCCCCGCCATCGAACCTGCCAGTTCGGTATCGAAGAAATGCGCCAGCCCCAGCATGCGGAAACCCGCGTCGTGCAGTCGCTTCACATTGGCCAAATTGCCTTCCAGATTCTGCCCGCCTTCGGTGGAGAGCAGCGCGCCGGTCACGCGCTTGCCCGCCGCACGGTCCGCTAACAGGCTGGCGAGATCAGTCGGCGTCTTGACGACCCGCAGCCGGCCATCGGCGCGTTTCTCTACGTCGTGCAGCTTTTCGGCGTGCCAGAGCGAGCGTTCCAGCAGGCTGCCCCACGTGCGCACCGGCTGCCCCTGTGCGATCACCAGCGGGGTGATATTGTCGGTCTCGCCCGAATTTTTCTCGTAATTCTGCCCGCGCGGCGTCTTCGTGACGCTGGAAAACACCTGCAATGCGACATTGCCGGTCTCCAGCCTTTTGAGGTCGACATGGCCATCACTGGATTCCGACAGCAGATCGCGTTTCCACATCAGCGTATCGCTGTGCAGATCGATCACGGTCAGCGTCTTGTGCAGCGCCTGGGCCTTGGCGCTTACCGGCCACGTCGCGCCCGTCTGCTTGTTCATTCCACGCTCGGCGATGCCGGGGGCAAAGCCGAACAAGCCTCCCGCCGCCACGCCGAGCAGCGCCGCCGTTCCCCACACCAGCTTCTTCATCGGATTCCCCTTATCGCCGTTCCAGCGTGATGAACGCATATCCCGGCTTGTCGCCCTCCGGTTCATGCGTCACCCGCGCCACTTCTTCCCAGCGCGCCGGATCGAAGGCGGGCAGGAACGTGTCGCCCTCAGGCTCCGCGTCGATCTCAGTCAATTCCACCCGCGTCGCGATGGGGAGTGCGAGCGCATAGATCTCCGCCCCGCCGATGATCATGATGTGGCCCCGGATGCGTGGGTCAAGGCCCGCCGCCGCAACCGCTTCGGCCAGGTTGGGCACCACCGTCACCCCTTCGGCCGCCCAACTCGCATCACGGGTGAGCACGATATTCTGGCGGCCGGGCAGGGGCTTGCCGATCGATTCGAACGTCTTGCGGCCCATCACGACGGGCTTGCCGACCGTGATCGCCTTGAAGCGCTTCAGGTCCGCCGGAAGGTGCCAGGGCATGGCGCCCTTGTTGCCGATCACGCCGTTTCGGGCGCGGGCAACCACCATGGTGACA
>JAIXQM010000243.1 GCA_027485735.1 Sphingomonadales bacterium
GCCTTTTATGCCGAGTGTCGCAGGGTGGCCAATGGCCGCATGAAAAGGCAGCTTGGCTATTCGCTGTTATACCCCGATTATCACGCCGGCCTGTTGGCCTGCCTTGAGGAGTCTGCCCCATGAAGTTCGGCACCGGCCAATCGATTACCCGCGTCGAGGACGCCCGCCTGCTCACCGGCCAGGGCCGTTTCACCGATGATCTGTCGCGGCCCGGCATGCTGTATGGCGTTACCCTTCGCAGCCCCCATGCCCATGCCGAAATCAAGGATATCGACGTGTCGGCCGCGCTGGATGTGCCGGGTGTCGTCGCCGTCTACACCCACAAGGATGTCGAACGTTACGGCCCGATCCCCTGCCTGGTGCCGCTGTCAGGTGAGGTGAAAACCCCGCGCGTGCTGCTGGCCGATGATCGCGTGCGCTTCGTGGGTGATGGTGTCGCCTTTGTTGTCGCCGAAACCCGCGAGGCGGCCCGCGCCGGTGCCGAAGCCATTTTCGTGGATTATGAAGAACTGCCCGCCGTGGCCAGCATCGCTGCCGCGCTTGCGCCTGATGCATCCCTGATCTGGCCGGAAGCCAAGTCGAACAGCCTGTTCGATTGGCAGGTGGGCGATGGCGCGGCGGCCGATGCCGCCATTGCCGGCGCCGCACATGTGACGCGCCTGAAGATCATCCAGAACCGCATCGCGCCCACCTCGATGGAGGTGCGCGCCGCGCTGGGCGAATATAGCGAAGGCGAAGGCTTCACGCTGACCACCGGCAGCCAGGGCGTCGCCTCCATGCGCAGGGAGCTGGCCAAGGCCATCTTGCAAGTGCCGATCGAACAGATGCGCGTTGTCACCCACGATGTCGGCGGCGGTTTCGGTATGAAGAGCTTCCTCTACCCCGAATATGCGCTGTGCCTGCATGCCGCCCGCCACTTGCGCCGGCCCGTGAAGTGGACGGGTGAGCGCAGCGACGCCTTCCAGACCGACACTCACGGCCGCGCCATGGAAAGCGAAGCCGCGCTCGCCCTCGATGCGCAGGGCCGCATCCTGGCGCTGAAAGTGGAAACCTGGTCCGATCTGGGCGCCTATCAGGCGCAGTTTGGCCCGGCGATCCAGACGATGGCTGGCGGCCGCATCATGGGCGGCGTCTATCGCATCCCGGCGATCCACAATCTGGTGCACGGCGTTGTGACGAACACCACGCCGGTCGACGCCTATCGCGGTGCCGGCCGCCCGGAATCGGCCTATATCATGGAGCGGCTGATCGAAGCGGCCGCGCGTGAAATCGGCATCGGCGTTGACGAGATGCGCAGCCGCAACCTGCTGCTGCCGGCCGAACTGCCGCACGAAAACGGGCTGGGCCTCACCTTTGACATCGGCAATTTCCCCGCCGTGCTGGAACGCGCCAAGCAGGTGGCCGATTGGGCCGGCTTCGCAGGGCGCAAGGCGGAAGCCGCCAAGCGCGGCAAGCGCCTGGGTCGCGGCATGGCCTATTATGTCGAAATCGCTGGCGGTGGCGGCACCGAGGAACATGCCGATGTGCGGGTTGCGGCCGATGGCACCATCGAAATGTCGGTCGGCACCCAATCCAACGGCCAGGGCCATGAAACCGTCTATGCGCAGGTCGCTGCGGCGAAACTCGGCGTGCCGATGGACCAGATCCTCATCGTGCAGGGCGACACAACCCGCATGGAGGTGGGCGGCGGCACTGGTGGCTCGCGATCGATGGCGTTCGGCGGCGGCGCCGTGCTGGTGTGTGCCGACGACATGATTGCCCGCGGCACTGCGCTGGCCAGTGAAGATCTGGGCAGCGACGTCGATTACAGCGATGGCCTGTTCAAGGCGCGCGGCAGCAATGCCACGCTGAGCTGGGCCGAACTCGCCAGTCGTCACCCCGGCGCATTGGATGGCCGCAGCCGGTACACCACCAAGGAATCCAAGCCCGCGCCCACCTTCCCCAACGGCTGCCACATCGCCGAAGTCGAGCTGGACCCGGATACCGGCATGATCGCCGTGACACGCTATAGCCTGGTCGATGATTTCGGTGTGCTGGTGAATCCGATGCTGGTGGAAGGCCAGATCCACGGCGGCATCGCGCAAGGGCTGGGCCAGGCCGTGCTGGAGAATATCGTTTATGATGAGGCCGGCCAGCTGATCACCGGCAGCCTGATGGACTATGGCATCCCGCGCGCCGACGTGATGCCGCCGGCGGTCGCCTTCGAAACGCTCAACACCCCCTCGCCCACCAATCCGCTGGGCGTGAAGGGCTGCGGCGAAGCTGGCACGATTGGCGCCATGCCATCGGTGATCAATGCCATCATCGATGCGCTGGATGGCCAACAGGTGGAAATGCCGGCCACGCCGGAGAAATTGTGGCGGCTGGCGCAGGGTCTTCCGAAGGCCGCGTGACACATCAGAAAGAAGGAAGGCCGTCGTCCCTGCCCGGGTCGACGGCCTTCCGTTGGTTGATCGGCCCGGCGTCACCCCCCGCAGGATGGGTGGGAGACGGAGGATGCAGTCCGGTCGACAACCAACCCCTGAAACGGGGAAATCAGGTAATCACGGCCACGAAGATGGCCCAGGCCACCATCAGCAACGGCACCGTCATCACCTGGGCATAGGCTGCCCGGCCTGAAAGATAGCCGCTGGCGGTATCAATTCCCCACGCGCCGCGGTGGGGGACGTCATCCTTGTTGGGGCCCGACGCCTGCTGCATCATCAAGGGCAACCCGTAATAGGCCACCAGCACCAGACCGAACACCACGAAGATCAAACCAAGCCCGGTGCCTGCCTGAAACGCAACATACATGATGGAAAGATAAGCCGCTCCAGCCCCCACCAGTTGCGCCAAGAGTTTGTTTGGCAAGTCAAAATCCAGTCGCCTTACACCTTGTTCAGGTGCAGGAACGCCCTGTTTGGCGCCTTCGATCGCCACGCCATGCTCTTCGCGGAATTCGAATTTCATTTCCTCTCTCCCAAGCTGCGCCCGCCACCGGGCGTCCCTCAAGAAACTGCCAAGCCCGGCCGGCCTTCGCCTTGATCCAGATCAATGGGCGATCAGGATTGGTGCCGGCGCATCCGCCAGCAGGCCGCGCGTCACCCCGCCAAACAGCATCTGGCGCATGCGGCTGTGGCCATAAGCGCCCTGCACGATCCACGCCGCCTGCCGTTCCGCCGCCACCGAACGGATCACCTGTTCGATGCTGGAACTGCCCTGTGCGCGTTCCACCACATCGGCATGGATGCCATGGCGAGACAGGAAGGCCGCTGCGGCGCGCACACCGAAGGCCGTGTCTTTCTCTTCCACCGTCAGCAACGTCACCGCCTCGCTCAGGGCCAGCAGCGGCAGCGCCGCGCGCAGCGCCCGCGCTGCTTCCTGTCCGCCATCCCAGCAGACAAGGGCGGGGCCGGCCACCGTTATGCCGCGGGCGTTGGGCGGTACCGCCAGCACCGGCGCCGGGGAACGGATGGCGACATCGCCGGTGATCCCCAGTTGCAACGCGGCCTGGCGCGAGAACGGCCCGGCGCTCATCACCACCACATCGGCGAGGCGGGCATATTCGACGAGCCGATCGCTGGAATCGCCATCGGCAGCCTGCCATTCCCAGCTGACGCCCTCTTGGGTGAGCCGCGCTTCCACCGC
>JAIXQM010000210.1 GCA_027485735.1 Sphingomonadales bacterium
CCGTGGCATTGCCGTCATAGGTCTTGTTCGTTGCCGTAATGCCAGACACCGTGCTGATTGTTGCCTGGGTGATCGTCGCCGTCCGCGAACCCGTCAGCGCATAGTTGCTCGCAAGGCCGCCAGCGGTGCCATCAACCAGGGTCAGCGTGCCAGTATCGAAGGCCTTGGCAGTGCCAACATCCTTGGCTCTGAGGGCGCCGGAACCATCAGGATCCTGAAGTATGCCAACGCCGGACAAATCCAGACGCTCCGAACCAACCAGCGTGCCAATCGTCAGCACCGAGAACGCAACGTCCGCCGTCGCATCATAGACACGCGTACCCGTCAGGCTCACCGCGTAAGGCGTGATCGTGCCGATAGCGCCAGAAGCTGTCGTATCCGGATCAAGCGTATAGCCATAAACCGGGATCGCAGTTTGCGCGGACGAGTCCAGAGCCGTGAACGTGACGTCCGAGGCGATCACCGACTTGGTGCCAAGCACAAGGTTCGCTGTATCGCGCAGAACATCCTTGTTGTCGAAATTCAACGTTGTTGAGCTCACGCTCACAACGTCGGTACCGATCGCCCCTGACACGACATAGACGACGGAATCTTCGCCTGTAAGCGTCACACTGGTCGTGCTGTCGTAAACCTTGGACACACTGCCTGTCAGGGCAACCGAAACCAGCGCAGCCTTCGAATACAGCACGCCATTCAGGTTGGAAGCACCAAGCTCGGTGGTCGTACCAAAGGTCGCGCCGAACTGCTTGAAGCCGGGCGTGAGACCGCGCAGCGTATCAAGCGCAGGGTCTTGTGACCAAATGCGCCAGACGCCGCCGGTGCCTGTCCCCAACGCCGATGCGTCAACATTATTGATAAAGTTTCCGGCCGAAGCCAGCGTGATGTTACGGCCGCTGGAAATCGCATTGGCAAGCGTGAGATTCCCCGACGACGTTTGTATCGTTACATCGCCGCCATTCGACGTCGTGACCCCCCTGGTGCCGTCGCCAACCGTCAAGGCACGCCCGCTTTTCACACTCAGATCACCGCCGGCTGACGCTGTCAAAATACCAATGCTATTGGTATTGTTGAGCGTCGCCGCACCGGCTGTTGTCAGGACCAATTTGTCAGTCGAAATCGCACTTTGAGCAATCTGGGTAAGACTGCCGGCAGTGGTCGTGATCGTCACCGACGACCCCTGAACTGTGCCGATCTGCAATGACTGTGTATTGTTGATTGTGACTGGCAGGCCAAAGGCGTTGGCGGTGATTATCCCGCCAAAGCTATTGGCATCACTCAGATCGAGCGCGCCACGACCCGCAACACTCGATGTCGCGTTCGCGTTACTCTGCTGCACCGTCAACAACAGGTTGTTGCTTAAAGTAAGTGCGCCGGCAGCCTTAATCCCCGTTACGACCGCCGAGCCAAGATCTTCAAATGCGCCGGCAGTTTTGACGCTGAACGTTCCCCGGATCTTGTTCACCTGCGACAAGTCGACCGCGCTACCCGCACTGGTGCCGGATGCGTTGATTGTTTTCCCACCCGCCTGAGAGATGATGTTGATTTCGTTGATCGTTGTGCCCGTTGTCAAATCGACCGAGGCGCATCCGGTCAGGCATGAATTATTGTTATTGGTGTCATATGTCGCCAAATTCGACGTGCCGGTCAGCTTGCCACCGGCAATAGAGAGCGTGATCACACCATTGAGGCTTATTGTGTTCGCCTGCGCTGTGCCGGCCCCAAAGCCAAAAACGTTCAGCGAGGAGTTGCCCTGGATGAAGGTGCCGCCACCGGTAAGGTTGAAATTGCCGCCAACCTGCAAATCTGCATCTTGGCCGTTTCCATTTATTCCGGCGGCCTGAGTGACATTACCCACTGAAACAATGTCGAAATTACCCGCAACAATAGAGTTGCCGAGCGTGGTCCCTAATGAACCACTGCCAGTGTTGTTAAACGCAACATCTCTTTTACCACCGGGCTGCGCATTAATTGAAAGATCGCCCCCAAGATCAATGATCGCGCCCGAAGTCTGGGTCAGCAAACCGCCAACAACGAATGAGGCACTTGACGTGTTGGTTGCGCCACTTGCCTTGATACCAGCAACGCTCGCGCTTCCGTCAAAAGGATTGGCAATCGTCCCGATGGTGACACCGCCCGAGCTATAGTTGGTGAAGCGATAGGCAGCATTATTGCTCAATGCTGCAGCAACCGTTCCCACAATATTGTCTTCATGGATCAAGTTGACCATCGCGCTGGACGTGATCGCCAGCTTGGCGGCTTTCACCGCAAAACCCGTGTTGGGGATGATCGAATTGTTCGATGCGATCTGGACGCCCTGCGAAACGCCAGCGGCCTCGATCCAGATCGTGTCCAACGGATTCACAGCACCAATGGCCGCGTCGATGGTCAGAGCGCCGGGTGACTTGAGCAACAGGCTCTTGGCACCAGTGCCATTGCTATTGACTGCTGCAAGATCGATCGTGCCACCGGAACCGCTGGTGATGATGGCGATGTCGCCGTTCAATGTCGCGGCACCTGCAAGGGCAATATTGCCGCTTGCCGTGATATCCCCAGCCAGGCTGTTGGTGCCGCTGCCGGACTGCGTGAAGGCGCCCGCTGCAACGATATCGCCCGCTGCAAATGTGGCGAAGATTCCCGAGTTCGTGATCGCGACAGCGCCCGATGTGAAGGCGTCACCAATCAAGACATCGCGTGCAGAAACCAACGTCACTGCACCAAGTGCACCCGTTGTGCTTGTCGCAGAATAGGTGGCGCCGCCAACAATCCCGTCAAAGCTGACATCACCGGTACCCGCCGTGATCGACAAGGTCGCAGGCGTCGCAGCCAGCAATTCGGCCGAGTTCAGTGTCGCGCCAAAGCTGACATTGCTGCCGGTCGTCGTGAGAACCGTATTTGCACCAAGGGTAAGCGCATTGCCGAAATTCTGTGCGCCCGAGGTGGCGACGGAGCCGCCCTTGAGCAGCGTCGTGCCGGTGCCATTCACCGTGAGCGATGCCAACGCGCCACCGGCGCCAACTGCGCCGATAAAGGTCGTCGTGCCGCTGCCGGTAACGGTCAAGGCGCGGGCAGTGCCGTCGCTCTTCACCGTTTGGTTCAGCGCAATATTCGTGCCCGTGAGAACGACGTTGCCGGTCAGGATAACCGCATCATCATAGGTTTGGCTTGTCGTCGTGGTGACATCACCACCCAGCAAGACGGTGCCGTTGGTGTTTGTTGTCAGCGAGGCTGCCGACACACTGGCACCAAAGGTCATCTGACCGCTGCTGGCGAGAAGGATGGCGCCAAGCGGAGTCGTGCTGCCTACTGCGCTTGTCAGCGTGACATCGCCTGTCCCAACTGTAGCGGTGAAGTCAAAGCCACCATTGAGCGTGCCATTGATCGAAACATTTGCATCAGTTGTGGTCAGAGACACAGCCTGGGCCAGCGAGACATCGCCACTGTAGGTCTGCGTGCCACTGGTTGTGATCGCAGCCAGGTTCAACGTCGCATTGCCGGATACGGAAAGCGTCGTCAGATCCGTGATCGAATCCACACCCGTGCCATCACCAAAGGCGGCGGCGCCGGTCACGGTCACGGTGAGGCTGTAGTTTCCTGAATCGCCAAGGCCGGTCAGCGTGCTTCCGGTCGAGACCGTCGAGCCAACCAGCGTCGTGTTGTCGAGAAGTGCAACCGCCTTGCTATAGGTCTGCGTTCCGCTTGTCTTGACGGTTGTGCCAGCCAGTTTGACCGTTCCATCGCCCTTAACTTCAAGGCTGGTGAGCGCAGTGCCGACGCCAACGGCGCCGCTGATTTTGGTCGCGCCGCTATCGGTAAGGATGAGCGCTTGTGCCCCATCAACCGCACCAAGCAGTTCCAGGCCAACGCCCTTGAGTTCAGCATCCGCTGTCAGCGTGATCGCACCCGTGTAGGTTTGCGACGATGATGTATCGATCAGGCTGGCACCCACAGAGGATGTGCCAGACACACTCAATGTCGTAACGCCAGTGACCGTGTCGGCCGCGTCGCCGTTGCCCAGCACGGCGTTACCCGTGATCGTCAGGGCTTTGGCTCCACCCGTGACAGCACCCAGGAAGCTGACCGTCGAGCCCGTAGCGACCAGATCGCTCTTGAGCGCAACAGCGTCACCATAGGTCTGAGTGCCGCCCGTCGTGGTGACATTCCCGAACAGCTCAACAGAGCCGCCCGCGTCGGTCGTAAGCGATGCCGCTGCAACGCTGCTGCCGAATTTGGTCAGCCCTGCGCTGTTAACCGTGACACCGGCTAGCGAATTCGTGCCACCCAAAGCCTCGCTGAAGGTAACGCCGCCTGATCCAGCAGTAACAGTCAAGCCGCGGGCCGCGCTGCTCGTGGCACTGTCAACCACCTTACCAAAGCTGACAGCGCCGTCGGCATTCGTCGCAGTGAGAGCCGTGTCTGCACCCAGGGTAAGTGCATTGCCGAAGCTCTGCGCGCCCGTGGTTCTTACAGAGCCGCCTGTGAGCAGCGTCGTGCTGCCGTTGCCACTCACCGTCAGCGATGCCAAGGCTCTGAACGCACCAACTGCGCCGCCAAACGTCGTCGTACCGCTACCGGTTACAGTCAGGGCGCGGGCCGAGCCGCTATCGCTATCAACCTTCTGGTTTAGAGCAATATCCGTACCCGTGAGAACCGCGTCGCGCCGGACAAAAACATCGCCGTTATAAATTTGTATGCCGGCTGTCGTAATGTTGCTGTCAAGTACGATCGACGTGCCACTTGTCACAACGGATGCCGCTACGAAGGCGGCCTCGAAAGACGTAACCCCAGCGCTTATAGTTACGCCACCCAGCGCACCTGTTGTGGTCTGCGCGCCACCTGTACCAGCGTAGCTTGCGCCGCCAACGATGCCCGAAAAGAAGACCGCATGGGCCGCACCCGCCGTGATCGACAAGGTCGCTGGCGCAGGCGTCGACAGTCTGGACAAGGCTTCAGACGAGTTCAACGTGGAACCAAAGGTGACGGAGGAATTGCCGTTGAGGGTCGTGACCAGCGCCGTATTCACGCCGAGCGTAACTGCATTTCCAAAGCTCTGCGCACCCACAGTCGTCACCGCGCCAGCGTTAAGAAGCGTCGTGCCGCCGCCATTCACCGTGAGCGATGCCAACACACCGTCGGCGCCAACAGTGCCGCCAAAGATCGTCGTGCCGCTGTCGGTAACAGTCAATCGACGGGCAGTGCCGTTGATAGCCGCTACCTGGTCGCTATCCACTGTCTGGTTCAGCGCAATATTCGTACCCGTGAGAGTCACGTTACCGATCAGGATAACCGCATCATTATAGGTCTGGCTTGTCGTCGTCGTGACATCACCACCCAGCACCATTGTGCCGTTGGTGTCCGTTGTCAGCGACGCTGCCGTCACGCTCGAGCCAAAGATCGTCAGCCCGCCGCTGGTGAGATTGATGGTGCCAAGCCTCGTGCTGCCCCCAACGGCGCCTGTCAGCCTGACATTGCCTGTCCCAGTTGTAGCGGTGAAGTCAAAGCCGCCATTGAGCGTGCCATTGATCGAAACATTGCCACTAAATGTTGTGGTCAGAGACACAGCTTGGGCCAGAGAGACATCGCCGCTGTAGGTCTGCGCGTCCCTGGTTGTGATCGCAGCCAGGTTCAACGTCGCATTGCCGGAAACGGAAAGCGTCGTCAGATCCGTGAACGAATCCGCATCCGTGCCATCACCAAAAGCGGCATCACCGGTCACGGTGAGGCTGTAGTTTCCTGAACTGCCAAGGCCGGTCAGCGTGCTTCCGGTCGAGACCGTCGAGCCTTCCAGGGTCGTGTCGGCGAGAAGAGCAACCTCATTGCTATAGGTCTGCGTTAAGCTTGTCTTGATCGAACCACCAGCGAGCTGGGTTGTCCCGCCGCCCTTGACTACAAGGCTGGTCAGCGATGTGCCGACGCCAACGGCGCCGCTGATCTTGGTCGTGCCACTGTCCGTAAGGATGAGCGCCCTCGCCCCATCAACGGCACCAAGCAGCTTCAGGCCAACGCCCTTGAGTTCGGCATCCGCTGTCAGCGTGATCGCACCCGTGTAGGTCTGCGACGATGATGTATCGATCAGGCTGGCACCCACAGAGGATGTGCCAGACACATTCAATGTCGTGACACCCGTCACCGTGTCGGTCACATCGCCGTTGCCCAGCACAGCGTTACCCGTGATCGTCAAGGCATGCGTTTCACCCGTGACAGCATCGAGGAAGCTGATCGATGAGCCCGTAACGACCATGTCGCTCTTGAGCGCAACAGCGTCACCATAAGTCTGAGTGCCGCCCGTCGTCGTGACATTCCCGAACAGCTCAACAGAGCCGCCCGCGTTCGTGGTCAGCGATGCCGCTGCAACGCTGCTGCCAAATTTGGTCAGACCAGTGCTGTTCACCGTGACATCGGCCAATGCCTCTGTCGCACCCAAAGCCTTGGTGAAGGTGACGGCGCCCGATCCGGCATCAACAGTCAGGTTTCGCGCCGCGCTGCTCGTGGCAGAGTCGACCACCTCCGCAAAGCTCACAGCGCCGCCGGCCGTCGTCAGAACCGCGTTTGCACCCAGGGTGAGCGCATTGCCAAAGTTCTGCGCGCCCGTGGTTGTGACAGAACCGCCACTGAGCAGCGTCGTGCCCGAACCGTTCACCGTCAGCGATGCCAAGGCGGAACCGGTGCCAGCGCCGACTGTGCCGGCAAAGGTCGTCGTGCCGCTGCCGGTTACGGTCAAGGCGCGGGCCGAGTTGCCGCTCTTCACCGTCTGATTCAGCGCGATATCGGTCCCGATGAGGCTTGTACTGCCCGTCAGCGTTACATTGCCATTATATGTCTGCGTGCCATCCGTGGTGATTGCGCCGCTCAGCGAGATACCATTCGCGGCAGCAATGGCGAGATCTAGGAGACGCTGGTTGGCTCCAAAGCCGCCAGAGAGAGCAAAATCCGTGGCAAAAATGGCCAACGACCGAGCCGTCGTCGCATCGCTGTCCACGTCGCCCTGGATCGAGATACTGGCGCCGCTGAGCGTTACATCCGATGTGAGAAAAACATTTTCATTATAGGTTTGCGCGCCCGACGTCGTGACATCGCCGTTCAGCTCAACCGAGCCGCCTGAGTTCGTGGTCAGCGATGCCGCGTCCACGCTGCTCCCAAATTTGGTCAGCCCTGTGCTGTTCACCGTGACATCGGCCAATGCCTCTGTCGCACCCAAAGCCTTGCTGAAGGTGACGGCGCCCGATCCGGCAGTGACAGTCAGATTTTGCGCCGTACCGCTCGTGACCGTGTCGATCACCTCAGCAAAGCTGATGGCGCCGTTGGTCGAGGTGAG
>JAIXQM010000092.1 GCA_027485735.1 Sphingomonadales bacterium
GTGAACACGCATCCCCACAAGGCGCCCGGCTATGCCATCGTCACCATCAGCCTGAAGGCACCGGGCGAAATCCCCGGCGACGCGTCGGCCGATCAGATGGATATCATCGCCGATCTGGCCCAGCGTTATGCCGGCGACGAAATCCGCGTGACCCATGCGCAGAATCTGGTGCTGCCGCACGTGCGCCGCGCCGATCTGTTTGATCTGTGGCAGGTGTTGGTGTCGGCCGGGCTGGCCACCGCCAACCTGGATCGCGCGTCGGACATCATTTCCTGCCCCGGCCTTGATTATTGCACCCTGGCCAATGCCCGCTCCATCCCAATCGCCCAGAAACTGGCGGTGAAGCTGGCGCCGCAAGAAGCGGATCTGGGTGAGCTGAAGATCAAGGTTTCCGGCTGCATCAACGGCTGTGGCCACCACCACGCCGGCCACATCGGCATCCTGGGCGTCGATCGCAAGGGCGAGGAAAATTACCAACTCCTCCTCGGCGGCTCCGGTGCCGAAGACGCGACTTTGGCCAAGATTCTCGGCCCCGGCTTCGATGAAAACGGCATCGTGACGGCCGTGGAAAAGGTCATCGACCGTTACAAGACGCTGCGTGCCGATCCGGCCGAACGTTTCCTCGACACCTATCGCCGCGTCGGCGCCGAACCCTTCAAGGAGGCCGTGTATGGCTGAAGTCTATCGTTTGCGCGCCGATCCGGAACACACCGCGCCGGCCGTGCCGTTGGCCGAGTATCAGCCCGGCGGCACCGCCGTGCGGCTGGAGGCGGGTGACGATGCCCGTCTGCTCGTCCCGCATCTGGGTGCCCTGCGCCGCATCGACATCGCCTTCCCGAAATTCCGCGAAGGCCGTGGCTACAGCAGCGCCCGTATCCTGCGCGAAGCCGGCTTCACGGGCGAAATCCGTGCAGTCGGCGTGCTCTATGTCGATCAGCTGATGTTTCTCACCCGCGCCGGTTTTGATGCGGTGTTGCCGGAAACGCCGATTGATCCGGCCGTGGCCGAGCGCACGCTGGCGCGCTTCCCCAATGTCTACATGAAGGCGGCCGACAGCCTGCAACCGATCTGGGCGCTGCGCGAACAGTCCAACGCATGAGCGAGGCGGCGCGCCTGCCAGATGTGATTGATACCGCGCCGGCCTTCACGGCCGATCAGGTGGCGGCGCTGAATGCCCGTTTTTCCGGCCGGCCAACGGCGGAAATGCTGGCCGAACTTCTCATCGGCGAGCTGAAAGGCCGCATCGCCGTCGTCTCCTCGTTCGGGGCGGAATCGGCGGTGCTGCTCGGTCTGGTCGCTGCCGTTGATCGCAGCGTGCCGCTGATCTTCGTGAACACCCAGAAAATGTTCGGCGAAACGCTGGCCTATCGCGACAGCCTGGCCGAGCAACTGGGCTTCACCGATCTGCGCGTCTATCGTCCTGATCCCTATGAAATCGCCCGTCGCGACGACAAATCCCTGCGCTGGGCCTATGATCCCGATGGCTGCTGCGATCTGCGCAAGGTGGAGCCGCTGCGCCGGGCGCTGGCCGGTTTCGATGCGTGGATTTCCGGCCGCAAGGGCTTCCAGTCCGGCCGCGCCGCCCTGCCACGTTTTGAACTCGACGAAGGCCGCCTGAAGATCAACCCGCTCGCCGATTGGGACAAGGCCGCCATCGACGCGCATTTCGGGGCTCGCGAACTGCCCCGCCACCCGCTGGAGGCCGCCGGCTACCCCTCCATCGGCTGCCAGCCCTGCACGTCGCAAGTCCAACCCGGCGAAGACCCCCGCGCCGGCCGCTGGCGCCATTGGGACAAGACCGAATGCGGGATTCACAATCAGCCGGCATTCTAGGCTGAGGGCAGCGCCGGAATCCCACACGCGGACAGCCAATCGGCAATGGCATCATATTCGGCGGGCGGACGCGTCGCATCTGCTGCATCGCCCCTCGGTACGAATATTACCATTCCCTGCCGGGCCCGGGTGAGCAGCACGCGATAGGCGTTGCGCACATACTCGGCGCGGCCAATGCCGCTTTCGGTGGCACCGATCTGCTGCCAGTTGGTGCCTCTGAACTGGCGGGCCTGCCAGCCATTTTCCGTGCGGCGATAGTTCAGGTCCCAGGCGACGCCCGCCCAATCGAGTTCGAGCCCTTGCACGTCGAACTCGGTCGCGGCGTCTTCCAGCGCGTTGGAGGAGCGCACATCGTCGTTGCCGTTCAGGAACCAGTGGCAGACATCGACCGGAGCCTTGACGTGAAGGCCTTCCGGCTTGAGCCGCAGCGCATTGGAACTGGCGAGCAGGCCAGCGCGTTCGCCGGCCCGGCGCTGCCTGCGCAGCCACTGGCGGGCCGCCGCCAGATCGCGCGTGTAGCAGACAGGAAACTGATCAAGGTCTTTGAGCAAGGCGCTGGCCGCGCCCGCATTCTCGGCCAGCAGTGCCGCCACGAATGCCGACACGCCTTCGGCGCGAAACGACCGCACCGACACCGCCAGGTGCAGGCCTGCATCGGCAACCGCGCCGCGGTGCGCCAGGTGCCACCGCATCGCCCCGTCGATGGCGCCGCCCTCAGCCATGAGGTGCGGCGGCAGGAACAGTTGCCAGTGGGGCAGCCCGGCCTGCAGCGCATTCAGCCATTCGGCAACGCCCGCCTCGCCGCGGTTGATTTCCTGCCCTTCGCCGATCAGACAGACGACGACACACCAATCTGGCCGCCGGTCCATCACCGACAGCAGGAAGCCGGGCTCCGACTGGTCAAACGCCGGCTGGCCCTTCTTGCGCCGCATGAAATCACTGGTCATGGCACGATCCCAGGCGCGCTGGGCCTCGTCGAAAATCACGACATGCTCGGTCGGCACGCGATCGGGCGCCAGATACTCGTCGCGAAAATGGTGGACGTTCTGGATGAAGGCATCGGGCTCGCGGGCTTGCAGCATGCGGGCCTCAGGCAGATCGGGCAGGGCGCGCTTGCGCTTGCCGTCGCGGCGCAGCGCCTCCTGCAGCACCTGCACCAGCGGGCCGTTGCCTGACAGGAACACGGCATGTTCTTCTGGGTGGTCGGGATGGCGCTGGCAGGCAAGGTTGAGGCCGGCGAGCGTCTTGCCGGCGCCGGGTACGCCGGTGACGAAGCAGATGGCCTTGCCGCCCTCCGTCCGCATCCGCGCCACCACCGCCGCAATGGCGTTGGCCGTGCGCGACAGATTCTCGGCGCCCGCCTCAGAGCGGGAGATGGCCGTGACGTCGTGGCCGGCATAGAGCGCTTCGGCCGCCTCGATGATGCTGGGGGTGGGGCGATAGGCGCCCTCAGCCCATGCGTCGGCGTCGATGACCGGTCCGTCACCGCTGGCGAGCAGGCGGCGCAGCGTGGGCAGCACATCATCAGGGCTGAGGCAGAGCGGACTGTGCACCCGGTCTTCCGCCCAGAAGCCAAAGCCAAGCTGCTGCGGCGGCGCCTCGCTGGCGATCAGGATCGGGATGATGGCCTTGTCGTGGCTGGTGACATGGAAATTCTTGAGGTCGAGCGCATAGCCATGGGCTTGCTCAATGGCATGGCGGGCAAAGGCGCGCTCGCCAACTTTGTATTCAAGCACCAGGATCAGTGGCCCTGCCACGATCACGGCATCCGCGCGTCTTCCCATACGGGGGATGGCAAATTCCATGAAGAAATGGGCATCGGGCAGCGCAGCCGCCAATTGCTTGAGATGGGTGATCGTGAATTGCCATGCACTGATTTGTGCCAACTCAGCCGAAAATTGGGTTGCTTCGGTGAGATAGCCCAGGATCAATTGCGGCGTCGCGTTGGCCAGCACTTCGGCTGGAGCATCAAACCAGGCGCGCTTCATTGCGCCAGGCTGCCAGGTGATGCGTTGAGCTGCAACGAAAAAGGGCGGCCCTTGCAGGCCGCCCTTTTTGTTTTTGGTCTGTCCGTTCAGGCGGCTTTTGGTGCCGAATCCCGCACGCTGGCGTCCACATGGGCTTCGAACTGGGCGAAGTTGGCGATGAACATGCCAACCAGCGCCTTGGCCTTGGCGTCATAGGCGGCCTTGTCGGCCCAGGTTTCGCGCGGGTTGAGGATGGTGGGTTCGACGCCCGGAACCGAGACCGGCACGGCGAAACCGAAATTGTCGTCCGTGCGGAACTCGGCGGTCTTCAGGCTGCCGTCGAGCGCGGCGTTGAGCAGAGCGCGCGTCACCTTGATTGGCATGCGGGTGCCGGTGCCGCCGGTGCCGGCGCCGCCGCCGGTCCATCCGGTGTTGACCAGCCACACGTCCACGCCGCCCTTGGCGATACGTTCCTTCAGCAGATTGCCGTAAACCGACGGGTGGCGCGGCATGAACGGCGCGCCAAAGCAGGTGGAGAAGGTGGCATCCGGTTCGGTCACGCCGATTTCGGTGCCGGCCACGCGCGCGGTGTAGCCGGACAGGAAGTGATACATGGCCTGATCGGGCGTCAGCTTCGAAATTGGCGGCAGGATGCCGAACGCGTCCGCCGTCAGCATGATGATGTTGCGCGGCACCGGGCCCATATTGTCGGCCGATGCATTCGGGATGAAATCGATCGGGTAGGAACCGCGGCTGTTTTCGGCCAGGCTGTTGTCATCCAGATCGATCACGCGCGTATCGGGATCCATCACGACATTTTCCAGCACCGTGCCAAAACGCCGGGTGGTGGCGTAAATCTCCGGTTCGGCTTCGGCCGAAAGGCGGATCACCTTGGCATAGCAGCCGCCTTCGAAATTGAAGACGGCGGTATCGGACCAGCCATGTTCATCGTCGCCGATCAGCGTGCGGCTGGCGTCGGCGGA
>JAIXQM010000182.1 GCA_027485735.1 Sphingomonadales bacterium
CGCGTCAACCACCCGTCCGAAGTGCTGAACATCGGCGACGTGCTGCGCGTGCAGATCGTGCGCATCAACCGCGACACCCAGCGCATCAGCCTGGGCATGAAGCAGCTGGAAGCCGATCCGTGGACCACCGCTGCTGCCAAGTATGCCGTGGACACCAAGCACAAGGGCCGCGTGACCAACATCACCGAGTATGGCGCCTTCGTGGAACTGGAAGCCGGCATCGAAGGTCTGGTGCACGTTTCGGAAATGTCGTGGGTCAAGAAGAACGTCCACCCCGGCAAGATCGTTTCGACCAGCCAGGAAGTGGAAGTCATCGTTCTCGAAGTGGACGAGGAGAAGCGCCGCATCAGCCTTGGCCTCAAGCAGGCCCAGCGCAATCCGTGGGAAGTGTTCGCTGAAACCAACCCGGTCGGCACGATCGTGGAAGGCGAAGTCAAGAACGCCACGGAATTCGGCCTGTTCATCGGTCTCGACGGCGACGTCGACGGCATGGTGCACATGAGCGACATCGCCTGGGGCATGACCGGCGAAGGCGCCCTGGCGCGCCACCACAAGGGCGAGCGTGTTTCGGCCCGCGTGCTGGAAGTGGACATCGAGAAGGAACGCATCAGCCTGGGCATCAAGCAGCTTGATGAACAGGGCGGCACTGGCGCAGCCACTGGCACCCGCAACACCAGCGGCGGCGACTGGAAGAAGAACGACATCGTGACGGTGACCGTGGTCGCCGCCCGCGATGGCGGTCTGGACGTCAAGATCGGCGAAGATGGCCCGGATTGCTACATCAAGCGCAACGATCTGAGCCGCGACCGCGAAGACCAGAAGGCCGAGCGTTTCCAGCCCGGCCAGAAGGTTGATGCCATGGTGGTTGGCTTTGAAAAGGGCCGCAAGCCGATGCTGAGCATCAAGGCGCTGCAGATCACTGAAGAAAAGGAAGCTGTGGCCCAATATGGCACCTCCGATTCGGGTGCGACGCTGGGCAACATCCTGGGCGCGGCCTTCAACAAGGCCCGCGAGGAATCCGAAAAGAACTGATCGCGCTTTTTCCAAAAAGCCATGAAATGCGCCCCGGCAGACCATCTGCCGGGGCGTTTTTCATTGGTGCGGTGCCGCCACGCGGCCTGAGTCCGAAGATTGTGGCACGATGGTTGCGTTTTTTTGACAGGCGCGCCTTGACCATCCCTGCCAATGCAATAGGATTGCTTTGTTTTTTGGGGGTATGCGCCGGGGTGGCGCCAAACGAGGTAGGCCAAGATGATCAGGTCTGAACTGGTTGCCATCGTCGCCGAACAGAATCCGCATCTCACCATCAAGGATGTCGAGCGCATCGTCGCCACCATCTTTGACGAGATCACTGATGCCTTGGCCCAGGGCCGACGCGTTGAACTGCGTGGCTTCGGTGCCTTTTCCACCCGCGCCCGCGATCCGCGCACCGGCCGCAATCCGCGAACCGGCGCCGCCGTGAAGGTGGATGCGAAGAAGGTGCCCTATTTCAAGCCGGGCAAGGAATTACGCGAACGCCTCAACGGCTGATCGTTGGCCCCGCCCAGAAGTGGCATGGGCCGGACGACCGGTCTGACAAGCGGGCGTGGCGGAACCGGTAGACGCAGCGGACTTAAAATCCGCTTTCCCAACGGAAGTGCGGGTTCGAGTCCCGCCGCCCGCACCACATTTTCTGGCCGCCAACGCAGGGCCGACCCCCCCTGCTCTAGCGGCGGTTTTTTGAGCGAACTGCACAATGCCGCCCACCATCAGCCTGATCGGCATCCCCACCGACCAGCACAGCAGCTTCCTGCGCGGACCGGCCGGGGCCCCAGCGGCGATCCGGGCCGCGCTGGCCAGTGAGCACGGCAACAGCGGCACCGAACGCGGCACCGAGATCGGGCTGGATTTTGCGCTGGCGGATCGCGGGGACGTCGCGATCGCTGAAGATGCCGGCGATGATGAGCGTATCCGCGCTGCCATCGCCGCCTGCCCCGGGCCGGTGATTGCGCTGGGCGGTGATCACGCCATCAGTTTCCCGGTGGTCGAAACACTGGCCCGCCGCCACGGCGCCTTCGACATATTGCACTTCGATGCCCACCCTGATCTCTATGACGAGCTCGACGGCAATCGCCGCTCCCACGCCTCACCGTTTGCGCGCATCATGGAAGGCGGCCATGCCCGCCGACTGGTGCAGGTCGGCATCCGCACGCTCAATCGCCACTGCCGCGAACAGGCGGCGCGGTTCGGCGTGGAGATCATCGAAGCCCGGCATTTCCGCGACGATTGGCGGCCGCGATTCGACCGGCCGCTTTATGTCTCCATCGATATCGACGCGCTCGATCCAGCCTTTGCGCCGGGCGTATCACACCATGAACCGGGCGGGCTCACCGTCCGCCAGATCGTCAACATCCTGCTTGATCTCGACACCCCGATTATCGGCGGCGACGTGGTGGAACTGAACCCGACACGCGATATCAATGGCATGACCGCTGTGGTCGCGGCCAAGCTGGTGAAGGAACTGGCCGCCGCCATGGCCGCCAATGCTGCGGCCTGACAGGCTGGCGTTAATGCCGCATTCCCTTGCAATCAGCACCATAAAAGCCGATTGTGAGATGAAGTCAGGTTAATTCTGGCGTGATTCCCGCATTGTGCCGGTGGCATGATCGGTTTCACGCCAATCTTTGACCAGTTGGCCATCCGGTTCGATGGCGGTTTTCATTCAGGCCACCGGTGCCGTTGGTTTTTTGGCGCGGTGGTTGGGGATAATAAATGTCCGAAGGCAGTGGTTGGGTCGAGATTGTGCTGCTGGCGTTGCTGGCCGCTTTCATCGGCCTGCGCCTCGTCTCCGTGCTCGGCAAGCGCACCGGGCAGGAGCGGCCGATCGGTGACGCGTTCCGGCCCAGCGCCGAAGTAACCGCGCCGCCGCGCCGTGAAGCGACAAACCCGGTGCGCGGCCAGTTGCTGCTGCCGCCCGGCACCGATCGTGGCCTGTTGCCCGCTCTGGAAGCCGTGGCCGATGCCGATCCCGGCTTCGCCCCCGATCGTTTCCTGGCCGGCGCGCGCAGCGCCTACGGCTTGATCCTCGAAGCCTTCTGGACCGGCGATCTTTCGAGCCTGACCGGCCTTGTGTCGGACGAAGTGCACCACAATCTGTCGAACGCCATCGAAGCGCGCGGCGGTGGCAGCCTGCCCAACCGACTGGCCGGGCTGGGCGCCGTTGCGCTGCGCGATGCCACGGTGGTTGGCCAGATGGTTGAAGTGACCGTGGGTTTTGTCGCCCGCATCGCCACCAGCGACAGTGAGATTGAAACCCGTGATCTGTGGACCTTCAGCCGCCTTGCCGGCAACACCGATCCGGCCTGGGTGCTGATCGCGACCGACAATGAAGACGACAGCGATCAGATGCCGCCCGATCATCTGGGCGACGCTTCCGACAACAACGCCTGATCATCGTTCCGTGCGCCGGTGGATTGCGCTGGCCAGCCTGTTGCTGCTGGCTGCATGTGCCGGCAAGCAGGAGCGGCCGGTTACCCCTATAGCGCCGCCGTCGTCACCTGCGGCCGTCGCAACCCCGGCTGAGCCAGCCAAGCCGCCTCTCGTCACCCGCGCTGCGGATGCCGCTGTTGTGCTGGTCGATCAGCCGGCCCTGCCCGAGGCAGCTGCCGCACTGGCCGCTTTCCGCAAATCCTGCGCCGGCCTCACCCGCCGTGAAGACCTGTCGGGCCTGACCCGGCCCGAAGACTGGCAGCCCGCCTGCACGGCTGCCGCCAGCGTGGCACCGGGCGAGGAGGACAGCTTTTTCCGCAGCCAGTTCCGCGCCATCACCGTGGCCGGCGGCGCAGGCTTTGCCACCGGCTATTACGAGCCGGAAATCGCCGCCAGCTTGAGCGCCCAGCCGGGATACGACGTGCCGCTCTATCGCCGCCCGGCCGATCTGATCGACGTGCCACTGGGCGATTTCGCCGCCAGCCTGAAGGGCCGCACCGTGCGCGGCCGCGTGCAGGGCACGCGGCTGGTGCCCTATGCGACGCGCGAACAGATTGCGGCAGGCGCACTGTTGGGCCGGCAGCTGGAACTGGCGTGGGCCGCTGACCCCTATGAAGCCTTCTTCCTGGAAATTCAGGGCAGTGGCCGGCTGCACCTGCCCGATGGGCGCATCATCCGCATTGGCTATGATGGCCAGAACGGCCGCGATTATGTCGCCATCGGCCGGCTGCTGATCGAACAGGGCAAGCTGGAACGCGGCAAGGCCGGCATGAAGGAAATCATCGCCTGGCTGCGCGCCAATCCCGCCGAGGCGCCGGCTGTGCTGAATGCCAATCCGTCGAAGATCTTCTTCCGGGAACTGAAGGGCGACGGCCCGATTGGTGCAATGGGCGCGGCGGTGACACCGTTCATCAGCGTCGCCGCCGATCCAGCCTTCATTCCGCTCGGCGCGCCATTGCTGGTGGAAACCACACTCACCGGCCCGGCCACCCCGTTCACCCGGCTGATGGTGGCGCAGGATACGGGCGGGGCCATCAAGGGCGCCAACCGCATCGATCTGTTCCTTGGCCCCGGCCCCGAAGCCGCCGCCATTGCCGGCGCACAATCGTCGCCGGCCCGATTGATCCTGCTGATTCCGGCTGCGGCCGCCGCGCGGCTCAAGCCCTGATGCGCCGCCTGTCCGCCCATGAACGGGCCTTGTGGGCACGAGTAGCGGCCAGCGTGAAGCCCCTGCCCGGCAAGCGCGCGCCGGAGGTGCCAGCAGTGGCGGTGCCGGCAACCCCCGCCCCCACCCCGGCCAAGGCCGCGCCCAAGCCGGCTCCAGCGCGGCCCGCCGCCAAGGCGCCGCCGCCGGCCAAGCCCAAGCCCCACCCGCTCGGCGCGTCGCTGGATGGCACTTGGGACCGACAGATCAGCCGCGGCCGCCTCTCCCCTGACCGGGTGATCGATTTGCACGGCCACACCGTGGTTGATGCCCATGCCACTCTGTCATCCGCCATACTGGCCAATGATGGCACCCGCGTCATCCTGGTCGTCACCGGCAAGGGCCGCCCGGACCGTCCGGCGCGCATCCGCGCCGAACTGATGCACTGGCTGGAACGGCCCGATCTGCGCGCACACGTTGCCAGTTTGCGCGCCGCCCACCCGCGCCATGGCGGTGGCGGGGCGTTTTACGTCATTCTGCGGCGCGCGAAGTGATTCTGGCCAAGTAATCCCCCTATCGCCAATTGCAGGCGGCCCCGGCAGCGCAATGGACTAATGTGCGCGGCAGGGAGGGCACTGCATGTCCGAAGATGTCGTTTTGGTCAGTCGTGATGGGCCGGTTGCCATCGTCACACTGAACCGGCCGCAGGCGATGAACGCGCTGAGCCAGGCGCTGCGCCGCGATCTGGCCAAGGTGTTCCGCAAACTTGAAGCAGACGACGATGTGCGCGCCATCGTGCTCACCGGCGCCGGCACCCGCGCGTTCACCGCCGGGCTCGACCTTAAGGAGCTCGGCCAGCAGGGCCTCGGCGCCGCCAACGCGGAAGGCCCTGACGACAATCCGGTGAAGGCGATCGAACAGACCGGCAAGCCCGTCATCGGTGCCATCAACGGCGTCGCCATTACCGGCGGTTTCGAAGTGGCGCTGGCCTGCGACGTGCTGATCGGCAGCGAAAATGCCCGCTTTGCCGATACCCACGCGCGGGTCGGCATCATGCCGGGCTGGGGACTCAGCCAGAAACTTTCGCGCCTGATCGGGCCGTATCGCGCCCGCGAGCTGTCGCTGTCCGGCAATTTCCTCGATGCCGCCACGGCGGAACGCTGGGGTCTGCTCAACCGCGTCGTATCGGCCGAGGAACTGGTCGCCGCCGCCACCCAGCTGGCGCACGACATGGCCACCATCGCGCCCGGTTTTGCGCGGGAGTACAAGAAGCTGATCAACGACGGCTATGAACTGCCGTTCGGGCAGGCGATGGCGCTGGAAGCGGAACGCTCCACCGCGGCCAATGCCCAAGTCTCCGCCGCCGAGGTCGAAGCCGCGCGCGGTGCTGTGCAAGCGAGAGGACGCAGCCAATGACCGCCATGCCCTTTCCCGGTTTCAACAGCGACACCATCGACGACATGCTGGTCAACCCGGCGGCCTTTGCCGATGAAAGCATCCACGATGCCTATACCACGCTGCGCCGGGATGATCCGGTGCACTGGACCCAGCCCACCGGCTTCCGCCCGTTCTGGTCGATCACCCGCCATGCCGACATTGTCGCCATTTCCAAGGCCAATGATCGCTTCATCAACCGGGAACGCACCTATATCTCGCCGATCGAGGCCGAAGAGTGGGTGAAGAACACCACCGGGGACACGCACCTGTTCCGCACGCTGGTCGATCTGGATGACCCGCTGCACATGAAGCTGCGCCGCATCACCCACACATGGTTCATGCCGCAAAACCTGAAAAAGCTTGAACCGCGGATCGCCGCCATCGCCAAGGCGCATGTCGATCACATGGCCAGCCTTGGCGGCGCCTGCGACTTCGTCAACGAAGTGGCGCTCTGGTATCCGCTGCGGGTGATCATGATGATCCTGGGCCTGCCGGAAGCCGACGAAGGCCGCATGCTGCAGATGACGCAGGAAATCTTTGGCCCGCAGGATCCCGACGTGGTGGCGCGCAGCCGCATTCTCACGCAGGGGCTCGGTGGCCCGGAAGCCACCGGCAATCCGCAGGTGGATATCTTCGCGCTGGTGCAGCAGTTCTTCGCTTATTTCGGCGAGGTGATGCAGGATCGCCGTGCCAATCCGCGCGATGATCTGGCCACCGTGATCGCACAAGGCACGGTGGACGGCGAACCGATCGGCATGCTGGAAGCCATCAGCTATTACGCCATCACCGTTACCGCCGGGCATGACACCACCAGCAGCACGGCATCGGGCGGGCTGCTGGCGTTGGCGCAGAATCCGGAGCAATTGGCCAAGCTGAAAGCCGATCCGTCGCTGATCCCGCAGGCGGTCGAGGAGATGTTGCGCTGGGCGACGCCGGTGAAGCATTTCATGCGCACCTGCACCGAAGATACTGTGGTGGGCGGCAAGACGATCAAGGCCGGCGACGGTGTGGCGCTGTTCTACTGGTCGGGCAACCGCGACGAGGCGGTGTTCGAGGACCCGTTCAACTTCCGGGTGGACCGCGCCAACAATCCGCAGACCGCCTTTGGCAACGGCGTCCACCAGTGCCTGGGCCTGCACCTGGCGCGCATGGAGATCCGCGCCCTGTTTGCCGAACTGCTGCCGCGGCTGGACGAGATCGAACTGGCCGGCGAGCCGAAACTGTCGGTTGCCAACTTCGTTTCCGGCCTGAAGGCCATGCCGATCCGGTATCGCCTGCGATGAAGGACGACGCCCGGCGGCGCGATCCCGCTGCTTATCCGGCCAGCCAGACGCTGGAAACGCGCTTTGGCGACATGGACGTGAACGGCCACCTCAACAACGTGGCCTTTGCCCGCCTGTTCGAAGAAACGCGAGTGCGCTTCAATCGCGCTGGCCCGGCGGCACCTGCCGTGGGCGAGCGCCGCTCCAGCTTTGTCGTGGCGCACGTGGCCATCGATTATCTGGCGGAAGGCAATTATCCGGCGCCGGTCACCGTTGGCTATGCGATTGCGCGGATCGGCAGCAGCAGCTTCACCGTTGCCATGGCGGCCTTTCAGGAAGGCCAGTGCATTGCGCTGTGCGACAGTGTGCTGGTGCACCGCGATCCCGAATCCGGCCCGGCACCAATTCCGCCGGCCTTGCGGGAACGACTTGAGGCGCTGCGGCTGAAGGGCTAGAGGCTGCGCTTTCCCACAACCGGAGATTCACAATGGCTGACGCGCCGACCACCCTTACCCTCTCGCTCGACAGCGGCGGCGATGTCGTCATCAAGCTGCGGTCCGATGTGGCACCCGGCCATGTCGAGCGCATCACCACGCTGGCGCGCCAGGGCTTTTACGATGGCGTCAAGTTCCACCGCGTCATCCCCGGCTTCATGGCCCAGGGCGGCTGCCCCAAGGGCACCGGCACCGGCGGCAGCGATCTGCCTGATCTGAAGGCCGAATTCAACGACGTGCCGCACGTGCGCGGCGTCTGCTCGATGGCCCGCACCAGCGCGCCGAACAGCGCCAACAGCCAGTTCTTCATCTGCTTTGACGATGCCCGCTTCCTCGATCGCCAATACACGGTGTGGGGCGAAGTGACGTCGGGCATGGAATTCGTCGACGCGCTGCCCAAGGGCGAGCCGCCGCGCGCGCCGGGCAGCATCGTCAAGGCGACCGTGGCCTGATCCACAGCGCCTGAAACGAAAAAACCCCCGCCAGGTCGCCCTGGCGGGGGTTTTTTCATGTCAGTCGATCAACGACCGGCCGGCGAACGGCGCTGGCCGCTGTTGCGCTGGCCACCAAAACCGCCACCCGGGCGACCCTGCGGACGGGCAGCATTGGCCGGGCGGCCAGGGCCACCTTCACGGCGCGCGCCATCACGGGCGGCATCGCGGCCACCATCTCGGCCACCCTCACGACGCGGCCCACGGCCATCAGCATGCACCACGGCGCGCGGATCGCGGCCACGGCCACCCGGGCTGCGGTTGAAATCACGCTCTTCGCGCGGCGGATCGGCGGCTGACGGGCTGGACTTGATCAGCTTGGCCGTCAGCCCCACCAGATCGCGGAAATTGGCCGGCAGCGCCTGCTGGTCGAGCTGCATGCGGATGGTGCGCTCGATATCCTTCAGGAACGCGCGTTCATCCGGCGCGCACAGGGCAATCGCCCGGCCTTCGCGGCCGGCACGCGCCGTGCGACCGATGCGGTGCACATATTGTTCCGGCACGTTGGGCAGTTCATAGTTGAAGATGTGGCTCACCGCCGGGATGTCGAGGCCGCGGGCCGCGATATCGGTCGCCACCAGCACCTTCACTTCGCCGGTGCGGAAACCCGTGAGCGCGCGGGTGCGCTGGGCCTGGCTGCGGTTGCCGTGGATGGCTTCGGCCGCAATCTTGTGCGCCGAAAGCTGGCGCACAACGCGATCGGCGCCATGTTTGGTGCGGGTGAAAACGATGGCGCTGCCCACGTCGGGCTCGACCAGCAGATGCGCCAGCAGCGCCAGCTTTTCCGGCTGGGAGACATGGATCACCGTCTGCACCACGCGCTCGGCGGTGGTGGCGGCCGGCTTCACGGCAACCTTGATGGGGTTCTTCAGGTAACGCTGGGCCATGTCTTCGATGGTCGGCGGCAATGTGGCGGAGAACAGCATCGACTGGCGCTGCTTCGGCAGCAGGCCGGTGATGCGCTTCAGATCATGCACGAAACCCAGATCAAGCATCTGATCGCATTCATCAAGCACCAGCATTTCGACATGACCAAGGTCGCACGCGCCCTTCATCACCAGATCGAGCAGACGGCCCGGGGTGGCCACCAGCACATCAACACCCGGGAACAGCGCGCGTTCCTGGCGACCGATCGGCACGCCGCCGAACACACAGGCCACCGACAGCTTCAGATAGCGGCCATAGGCGGTGAAGCTGGCGGCAATCTGCGCCGCCAGCTCGCGAGTGGGCGCCAGCACCAGCACGCGCGTCGAAAGCTTCAGGCGATGCTTGGGGTTGGCAGCCAGGCGGTTGAGGATCGGCAGCGCGAAGGCCGCTGTCTTGCCGGTGCCGGTCTGCGCGAGGCCCAGCACGTCGTTGCCAGCCAGCGCCGGCGGAATGGCCGCCTGCTGAATCGGGGTGGGGGTGTCATAGCCCTTTTCGGCAATGGCGCGCGACAAGGGTTCCGCGAGAGCGAGATCAGAGAAATTCATGAGGTTGTTGTTCCAACAATATCAGTCGCCCGGAAGGCACCATGCCAACCGGTAGGGCCAAAAGGCCCGGGGTTGCCTGGCAACCCGCGTGATAAGGGAAGCAAGTTAGGGGGGTGGGGCCTTGGAGCCAGATGCTCCGATCACGCGCCCATCGAGTTGTGGTCGGGCTGTGAACCATCCCGGCCACAAAGTCAAATTTGCGCCGGCCCGGGCGGCAGGTTACCCTTGCTGGCAATGGGGGATTTGCCATGAAACATCTGATCCTGACGGCGCTTTTTCTGGCCAGCAGCGCCACCGCGAGCCCACGCGCCCGCGATCTGGGCGTGCCCTTCGACGGCACACCGGGGCCGCTGAATGCCATCACCGATGTTGCCGGCGTCGAAGTCGGTTTCAAGACGCTGATATCGGGGGAAGGTGCGCGAGTACGGGGCAAAGGCCCGGTGCGCACCGGGGTGACGGCGATTTTTCCGCGCGGCAAGACGGATCAACGCGGCGTGTTCGCCGGTTTCTTTGCCGGCAACGGCAATGGCGACATGACCGGCACGCACTGGGTGGAAGAAGGCGGCGTGCTGGAAACACCGATCCTGATCACCGGCACCGGCAGCGTGGGCGTAGTGCGCGATGCGGCCTTCAAATGGCTGGCCGATCACCGCAGCGGCGGTTTCTGGTATCCGTTGGTGGCCGAAACGGCCGATTTCCTATTGAACGACATGCCGGGCCAGCATGTGACCATGCAGGACACGATCGACGCGATGGACAGCGCAACGGCTGGCCCGGTGGCCGAAGGCAATTTGGGCGGCGGCACCGGCATGGTGTGCAACGGCTTCAAGGGCGGCACCGGCACGGCATCGCGCAGGCTGACGGCTGTGGAAGGCGGCTATACCGTCGGCGTGCTGGTGCAATGCAATTATGGTTCAGCCAACGGCTTGCGTATCGCCGGCATCAACGTGGCGCGCGAGATGGATTTGCAACCGCGCTGCGTGGCCAAAATCCTGTCTCCGGCGCAGCTATTCTTTGGCACAACACCAACGCTGTGCGATCCCAAGAAGCTGGCCATCGCCGATCCGGCGAGTGAGGAACATCGCGGCTCGATCATCATCGTCATCGCCACCGATGCCCCGCTTACGCCTGAGCAACTGAAGCGGCTGGCCCGGCGCGGCACCGCCGGCCTGGGTCGGCTGGGATCGATCCTGGCCGATGGTTCGGGCGATATCTTCATTGCCTTTTCCACCGCCAATCCAGGCGTGGACGATGGCAACTGGCACGAAGCTGCCGACAAGCCGGCCAGCGTGGCCCGCCTTCCCAACGCTGCCATCAACCCGCTCTTCACCGCCACCATCGAGGGGGTGGAAGAAGCCGTGATCAACGCCATGATCGCCGCGAAAACCATGACCGGCGCAGATTATTGGACGGTATCAGCGCTGCCACACGACCAATTGCAGGCTGTCCTGCGCCGCCACAACCTGCTGCTGCCGCCGAAATGAGCCCAGCGGCTGTCACGCAGTTGTAACCCAACCGTCACACGCAGCCGATAGGGGCTGGCACACAAGGCGAATCCGACTAGGCTGTGAGCGCCTGCGGAAAATCGCGTTTTGAGGGGTGCAGCCACTGATCCGGACCGAGGACAAACCGCTGTGGCCGGCCCGTTTGCTGGGCATGGCCGAACTGGCTGGCTGGGTGCTGGCCGGCTTGGCAGCGGCGCGTCTGATCTGGTTGGCAATCACGCCGGCGGGGCCGCTGGGCACGCCGCACGTGGCGCTGCCGACGGGCCCGGTTGTGGTGGCGGTGGACCCGTTCTTCCCGGCCGGTCCGGCCGCGGCAGATACGGTCTCCAGCCTCGATCTGGTGTTGCTCGGCACCCGCGTTGATGCCGCATCGGGCCGGGGATCGGCGATCCTGGCCACGCCCGACGGCCAACAGAAGAGCGTGGGCGTGGGCGAAGAGATCATGCCCGGCGTGCGGCTGGCGGCTGTGGAGTTTGAATCCGTGACGCTGGATCGCGGCGGCGCCCGCGAGCAACTCTATATCGATCAATCGGGCAGCGCCGCTGATGCAGCACCGCCCCGGCAGGACAAGAAATGACCCGCAAGCTCTCCCCTGCCCTCCTGGCAATCCTGATGGTCGCCGCCCCGGTGCTGGCGCAGCAGACGGTCAATCTGCGCGATGCCGATGTGCGCGCCTTCATCCAGGATGTGTCGCGCGCCACGGGGCGCACCTTCATCATCGATCCGCGCGTGCAGGGGAAAGTCTCGGTTGTCTCCGAACGGCCGCTCGATCAGGCTGGCTATTTCGAGCTTTTCCTGTCCACGCTGCGCGCCAACGGCCTTGTCGTCACCCCGGCGGCCGGAGGTGCCTTCCGGGTCGCGCCGGCCGATGGCGCTGCCACCCAACCCTCGGCGGGCCAAGGACGTGACCGGTTCGAGACCGCCGTGCTCAACCTGAATTTCATCGACGCTGCCTCTGCCATCGAGACGCTTCGCCCGCTGGTGTCCCGCGAAGGCCAAGTGACGGCCAATCGCGCCGGGAATGCCGTGATCGTTGCCGACTATGCCGACAATGTCGCCCGCGTGCGCCAGCTTGCGCGCCAGATCGATCAGGATCGGGCGGCAGTGCGCGTGGTCGCCCTGAAGCACGCCGGCGCGCGCGAGATTGCCACCAGTCTCGCCCAGATTGCGCAAGGCAGCGCCGAAGGCCGCGGCTGGCAGGTGGCGCCGGTGGATGCCAGCAACAGCCTGGTGCTGCGCGGCGATCCCGCCACTTTGGCCAAGCTCGCCCGCACCGTCGCCGATCTCGATCAGGCGGCCGCCGC
>JAIXQM010000038.1 GCA_027485735.1 Sphingomonadales bacterium
AGTATCCGATCGAAAAGAAGGCCGATTACAATCTGTTGGCGGCCTATTTCAACATGGATAACGGCGGCGGCAAATTCCGCGGCATCCATGCCGAAGGCAATTTCGCGGCCGTGCCCATCTTGCAGGAGTGGCTGTCGCCGTTTGCCAGCATGGGTGCCAGCACGGTTGTCGCCAGCCCGACCGGTGGCACCGATCACGAGTTCATGCAGGCCATCGGGCTGCCCGCGTTCCAGTTCATCCAGGATCCGCTGGATTATGGCACGACCGTACACCACAGCAGCGTCGATACCTTCGATCACCTGCGCCCTGCCGATCTGCGCCAGGCCTCGGTGATCCTGGCCAGCCTGCTGTGGGAAGCCGCCAACGCCGACAAGCCGTTGCCCGCCAAGCCCCTGCCAACCAAGCCGAAAATGACCGACCCGTTCCGCTATGAGGATCCGGACAAGAAGGATTGATGCGACAGCGCGCAGGCTTGGCCAGCCGCTGCGGAACGATTAGGGAGGCGCCATGACCACCCTCGTTGCTTCCCCCGGCAAAGCCGACACCCAAGCCGCCGCGCGACCACAGGCGATTGCACTGTGGCTGCTCGGCATGGCTTCCCTGGTGTTTGCCATGGTCGTTGTTGGCGGTATCACCCGGCTCACCGAAAGCGGGCTGTCGATCACCCGTTGGGATGTCGTGTCGGGCACACTGCCGCCGCTCACGGAAAGCGAATGGTTGCAGCAGTTTACGCTGTATCAGCAGTCCAGCCAGTACCAGCTGATGAACCGCGGCATGAGCCTGGCCGAGTTCAAGGGCATCTTCTTCTGGGAATATGTCCATCGCCTGTTGGGCCGGCTGATCGGGCTCGCCTTTGCGCTGCCGTTGCTGTGGTTCTGGATTCGCCGCCAGATTCCAGCTGGTTACAAGCCGCGCCTGCTCGCGCTGTTCGCCTTGGGCGGCCTGCAGGGCGCCATCGGCTGGTGGATGGTCGCCTCTGGCCTCGTCGATCGCACCGAGGTCGCCCCGGAACGGCTGGCGGTGCATTTGTCCAATGCTTTCATCATCATGGCCGGTTGTATTTGGACCGCGCTTGATCTCATCGATGGCGATGCGCCCCGTCACGACCGCCCGCGCGCGTGGGTGTGGCCGCTCACCTTATTGCTGGCCGTTCAGATCGTCTGGGGTGCCTTCACCGCCGGCTTGCGCGCCGGCCATGCCAGCGACACCTGGCCGCTGATGTTCGGCGCGCTGGTGCCCGACGGCATCCTGGGCAGCGCCATCGACGCGGTCAGCGATCCGGTGAGCGTGCAGTTCATCCACCGCAGCCTGGCCTGGATTGCCGCCGGCGGTGTGCTGGCGGTGGCCGCGCAGTTGTGGAGCGCGGGCGGCGGTGTCCGGGCGCTGGCGCTGGGTGGCGTTGTGCTGGCGCAGTTCGTGCTGGGCGTTTCCGTTATCCTGAATCACGTGCCGGTCTGGCTCGGCGTCGCCCACCAGGCCGGCGCGGCGCTGCTGGTGGCAGCCATGGTCTGGGCGGCGCATTGGTCGAGAAGGGGTCCTGCATGACCGCGAAGAATGTGCTCGGCGGGTCACTGCTGCCCTGCTCGCTGGAACCGCTGACCGGCTGGTATCGCGACGGCTGCTGCAACACCGATGCGGCCGATGCCGGCCTCCACACCGTCTGCGCCGTGATGACCGAGGAGTTCCTCGCCTTCAGCAAATCCGCTGGCAATGATCTGTCGACGCCGCGCCCCGAATATGGCTTTCCCGGCCTCAACCCCGGTGACCGCTGGTGCCTGTGCGCCGGCCGCTGGGAAGAGGCGCGCGTCGCCGGCTTCGCGCCGGAAGTGGTTCTGGAAGCCACCCACGCCAAGACACTTGAGATTACCATGTTGGGTCACCTCCAGGCCCACGCCGTGTGATCACCCCGTGGGACGGCGCGGACTTCGCCGGCGCCAAGCTGGCGGCGCTGGTTGACGGCCACATCCTCACCTATCGCCGCGACAACAAGCCCGGCATCCCCTGGCCCGGCCTGATCGATCTGCCAGGCGGCGGCCGCGAGGGCGATGAAAGCCCGGCCCTGTGCGCCCTGAGGGAATTGGCCGAGGAATTCGGCCTTCACCTTTCCGAAACCCGCATCTGGTGGGCCCGCCCCTTCCCGGCGATGGATGCGCCGGGACGGACGGGCTGGTTCCTTGCCGCCACGATTACACAGGCCGAGATTGCCGCGATCCGTTTCGGCGATGAAGGCCACAGCCCGCAACTGCTTGGACTGGGCGCGTTTCTGGCCGCCAGCGACGCGATTGCGCCCCTGCAGCAGCGTCTGCGGCTGGTGATGGAGACGCCGCGAAACGGCGCGGTGCCATAATACCACATGCCAAAAACCCCGGTTTTTCCTTGACCTGCACGGGGGTTTGCACGATACGCCGGCTTGACGCCGGGGCCAAAACCTCGGCCGTTTCGCATTTTGAAGAATGGAATCAACGCCATGCTCACCCGGATCACCGCATCGGCCAAACCGGCCGAGATCGAAAAGAAGTGGCTGCTGATCGATGCCGAAGGCCTCGTCGTCGGCCGTCTCGCTTCGATCATCGCCAACCGCCTGCGCGGCAAGCACAAGACCAACTACACCCCGCACGTCGATTGCGGTGACAATGTGATTGTCATCAACGCCGACAAGGTGCGCTTCACCGGCAAGAAGACCACGGACAAGGTTTACTATCGCCACACCGGGCACCCGGGCGGCATCAAGGAAACCACGCCGGCCAAGATCCTGGAAGGTCGCTATCCGGAACGCGTGCTGATCAAGGCCGTGGAACGCATGGTGCCGCGCGGCCCGCTGGGTCGCGATCAGATGCGCAACCTGCGCGTCTTTGCAGGTAGCGAGCATCCGCATGTCGCCCAGTCGCCGGAAGTGCTCGACGTCAAGTCGATGAACCGCAAAAACACCACGCTTGCTGGTTGAGGGATAAGAAATGTCTGACAATCGCCAGTCCCTGTCTGATCTCGGCACCATGGATGCCGATGCGCCCGTCAACACTGCCCACACCGGTGGTGGCGGCCCGCCCGCCCCGCTGCGTGAGCAGGAAATCGATGCGCAGGGCCGCGCCTATGCCACCGGCAAGCGCAAGAACGCCATCGCCCGCGTGTGGCTGAAGCCCGGCACCGGCAAGATCACGGTCAACGGCCGCGATCAGACCGTCTATTTCGCCCGCCCCTCGCTGCGCCTGGTGATTAACCAGCCGTTCGACGTGGCCGAACGCCGTGAGCAGTATGACGTGGTCTGCACCGTGGTTGGTGGTGGCCTTTCGGGCCAGGCCGGCGCCGTGAAGCACGGCATCGCCCAGGCGCTGACCAAGTATGAACCGATCCTGCGCACCCCGGTGAAGCAGGCCGGCTTCCTGACCCGCGATCCGCGCGTCGTCGAACGCAAGAAGTACGGCAAGGCCAAGGC
>JAIXQM010000161.1 GCA_027485735.1 Sphingomonadales bacterium
GAACCGCCCTTGCCGCCGCTGATCCCGGCTGCGCGGCCGGTCAATTCCGCCATCACCGCCTTGGAACTGATGCCGCAGGCCAGCATGTGGCCGTGATCGCGATAGCCGGTGATGATGCTATCGCCCTTGATCAGCTCGGCCTGCAGGCCCACCACCACGGCTTCCTGACCGATATAGAGGTGACAGAAGCCGCCGATCTGGCCCATGCCATACAACTGGCCAGCGCGTTCCTCGAACCGTCGGATCAGCACCATCTGGCGGTACATTTCCAGCAGCTGATCGCGTGAGGCGACGAACCGTTCCGGTTCATCAGGCCGGGGCCAGTTGGGAATAGGCGGGGCGGATACGGCCTTGCGGTCTGTGCTGCGTGCCAAGATAATCACCTTTCACTGGCGGTACCTGACAGGTATAAAATGTCGCACCCGCGCCGAAAAGCCCCTATCCAGCCCAAGGTGCCAGAACGGTTAGTCGCAACAAAATTCAGGGAATAACCTAGCGGTCGCAGCCTGCTGCGGCGTTGTTCAATTGCCCGCCGACTGGGCCTGCGGGAGCGGCACGATCACCTCGTCCGGCTTCACCAGATCAAGGTTGCGACGCACCAGTTCATCGGCCAGATCGGGATCGACATGGCGCGGATCAAGCAGCACGAGCCGGCGCTGCAAAGCGGCCTGCTGTTCCTCGCTGGTTTGCACGGCCTGTTGCAGTTTCGAACGCTGCACCTTGTATTCGCGCCAGGCGACATAGCCGGTGGGGCCGGACACGGCATGGAAGGAAAAATAACTGGCGACAGCCATGCACACCGCCGGCAGCGCGGCGCGCGTCATCATCTGTTGCAAGGTCAGCTTCATCGCCATTGCTAATGAAACTACGCAAACACTGGCCTATCCACAAGGCTGCAATCGCGCCGAAGTGATGCTAACAATCCACAACAGGCCAATAATCGGGGAGAAAACCGCCATGACCGCCATCAACACCGTCGTCGATCTCGCAAAGGACGGTGAAATCGCCGTCGTCACGGTCAATTCGCCACCGGTCAACGCGCTTTCCGCCGATGTGCGCGATGGCCTGGCCGGGGCATTCGCCGCGATCGCCGCTGATTCTGCGGTGAAAGCCGCCGTGCTGGTCTGCGCCGGCCGCACCTTCATTGCCGGTGCCGACATTTCCGAATTCGGCAAGCCGCCGCGCGGCGCGTCACTGCCGGCCGTGCAGGATGCCATGGAAAGTTCGCCCGTCCCCGTCATCGCCGCCATCCACGGCACCGCCCTGGGCGGCGGCCTGGAAGTGGCGCTGTGCGCGCATTACCGGGTGAGCGATGCCAAGGCCAAATTCGGTCTGCCGGAAGTGAAGCTGGGCCTGCTGCCTGGTGCCGGCGGCACGCAGCGCCTGCCGCGCATCGTTGGCGCGAAGAAGGCCACCGAAATGGTGACCAGCGGCGCGCAGATGGGCGCCAAGGATGCGCTGGCCACCGGGCTGGTGGACGAAGTGGTGGACGGTGATCTGACCGCCGGCGCTGTCGCCTTCGCCCGCAAGGTGCTGGCCGAAAAGCGCCCGTTGAAGAAGGTGCGCGATGACAACAGCAAACTGGGCGGCAGCGCGGCCGATCTGGCGCCGTTCTTCGCCGACGTGCGCAAGGCCAATGCCAAGGCGTTCAAGGGCTTTGATGCGCCGGAAGCCAACATCAAGTGCATCGAGGCGGCGGTCGCCCTGCCGTTCGAGGAGGGCCTGAAGGTCGAACGCAGCGAATTCATGAAGCTGATGACCGGGCTGCAATCCGCCGCCCAGCGCCATGTCTTCTTCGCCGAACGCGCCGCCGCCAAGATCGATGGGCTGCCTGCGGACATGCAGCCGCTCCCGGTGAAGAAAGTCGGCGTGATCGGCGCCGGCACCATGGGCGGCGGTATTTCGATGAACTTCCTGTCGGTCGGCATCCCGGTCACCATCGTCGAGATGAAGCAGGATGCGCTTGATCGCGGCGTGGGCGTGATCCGCAAGAATTACGAGAACAGCGCCAAGAAGGGCCGTTTCAGCATGGAAGAGGTCGAAGCCCGCATGGGCCGCCTCACCCCGTCGCTGAACATGGACGATCTGGCCGATTGCGATCTGATCATCGAAGCCGTGTTCGAGAATATGGCGATCAAGAAGGATATCTTCGGCAAGCTCGACAAGATTGCCAAGCCCGGCGCCATCCTGGCCAGCAACACCAGCTATCTGGATGTGGACGAGATCGCTTCGGCCACCTCGCGGCCTGAAAGCGTTGTCGGCATGCATTATTTCTCGCCGGCCAACGTCATGCGCCTGCTGGAAGTGGTGCGCGGCGCCAAGACGGACCCGCAGGTGCTGGCCACGGCGATGGCGATGGGCAAGGCCACCGGCAAGATCGCGGTCGTCGCCGGCGTGTGCCACGGCTTCATCGGCAACCGCATGCTCAGCCGCCGCCAGCAACAGGCCAATCTGTTGATGCTGGAAGGCGCCGCCCCGGCTGATATCGATCGCGTGCTCACCGATTTCGGTTTCCCGATGGGCCCGTTCCAGATGAGCGATCTCGCAGGCCTGGACATCGGCTGGAACGCCGAAACGTCGAAGGGCGAAAGCGTGCGCGATCGCCTGTGCGAAGCCGGCCTGCGCGGCCAGAAGAACGGCAAGGGTTTTTACGTTTACGATGAAAACCGCAACCGCACGCCCAACCCCGAAGCGCTGGCCATCATCGATGCCTATGCCGTGGAGAAGGGCATCAACCGCCGCACCATCGACGATCAGGAAATCCTGGAGCGCTGCCTGTTCCCGATGGTGAACGAAGGCGCCCGCATCCTCGCCGAAGGCAAGGCCCAGCGCGCCAGCGATATCGATATCGTCTGGATCAACGGCTATGGCTGGCCGGTCTATCGCGGCGGCCCGATGTTCTGGGCACAGAATGATGCGGGGCGCGAACGCATCATCGAAGTGCTGGAAAAGATGGGCGAAGAGGTGTCGCCCGTGCTGAAGGACGGCTGGAAATAAGCTGCATCAACCACCGCCACCCCGGCTTGCGTCGGGGTGGCGAACTGGTTCAGGATGCAGGCATGAAGCTGCACCTCCTCCCCCTGCTTACCCTCCTCGCCGCGCCGGCCTTCGCCCAGCCCGCGCCCGCCCCGGATTATCGCAAGCCGGAAAACTGGTTGTGCCGGCCCGGCGCCAAGGACCCGTGCAGCGGTGATGTCAGCACAAGTCGGGTGGCGGCCGATGCGGTGGTCACGCTCGACATGCTGCCAACGGCAAAAAAGCCGAAGATCGACTGTTTCTACGTCTATCCCACGGTTTCCACCGATCCCACGCCCAACAGCGACATGACCGCCGATCCGGCTGAACTGGGCGTCGCCCAGGCCCAGGCCGCGCCGTTCCGTCAGGCCTGCAGGGTGTTCGCGCCGCTGTACCGGCAAGTCACTTTGGCCACGCTGCGCGATCGCATGATGGGCAAGCCGGTCACCGCTGATCCCATCATGGGCCTGCGCGATGTGTCGTTCGCGTTCGCCGATTACATGAAGCATGACAACAAGGGCCGTGGCGTCATCCTGATCGGCCACAGCCAGGGCAGCGGCGTGCTGAAGGCGCTGATCCAGACCGAGATCGAAGGCAAGCCGGTGGCGAAGCAGATCATCGCCGCCTATCTGGCAGGCCACAATCTGCTGGTGCCGGAAGGCAAGGATGTTGGCGGCGATTTCAAATCCACACCACTTTGCCGTTCCGCCGCGCAGACCGGCTGCGTCGTCGCCTGGGTAAGCTTCCGCGACACCATGCCGGTGCCGCCGGGCAGCCTTTTCGGCCGCCCGCGAGAAGCCGCGCCTGGCATGGCAGTGGCCTGCACCAATCCGGCGGCGCTTGCCGGCGGCCGCAGCGCGCTCCGCCCGTTGATGGTCAACCGCACCGGCATTGTCGACAACGGCACCCCGGCACCGAAATGGGCCAAGGGCCGCAACATCTACACGCCGTTCGTCGCCCTGCCCGGCCTGCTCAGCGGTGAGTGCATGAACCGCGAGAACGCAAATGTGCTTTCGGTGGGCATCAATGCCGTGCCGGAAGACCCGCGAACCGATACGATCAATGGCGATGTGCTGGTGGGTGGCCAGATCGTGCCAGGCTGGGGCCTGCACCTGATCGACATGCAGGTGGCAATGGAAGATCTGGTCGATCTGGCGAAAGCGCAGGGGCAAAGCTGGCTGCGGCAACGCGGAAAGTAACCGTTCAGGCGTGTCTTGCGTATATGGGGTCATGACCACACGTCGCTCCCTCCTCGGCCTCATCGCCGCATCCCCATTCGTTGCAGGGGCCTTCGCAGCGCCTGCCTTCGCGGCAGCCGGCCGTTTTGCCGTCAGCTACACGCCGGATGAATGGCGGCGGCAGCTGGGCAAGGATGCCTATGCCGTGCTGCGCGAAGAGGCCACAGAACGCCCGTTCACCTCGCCGCTGAACAAGGAAAAGCGCGCCGGCATGTTCGTGTGCCGTGGCTGTGCGCTGCCGCTGTTCAGCTCGGCGCACAAGTTTGACAGCGGCACCGGCTGGCCGAGCTTCTGGCGGCCGATCAGCAAGACCGCGATCGGCAGCACCGTGGACAAGAGCTATTTCATGGTCCGCACCGAAGTGCATTGCAGCCGCTGCGGCGGCCACCAGGGCCATGTGTTCGATGATGGTCCAAAGCCGACGGGGCTGCGTTATTGCATCAACGGCCTGTCGCTCAACTTCGTTCCGGGGAAATCGGCATGAAGCGCCTGCTGATCGCACTTGCCCTCGCCACCCCGGCCTGTGCTGCCGAACGCATGGTGCTGGCCCCTGCCCCGGCCGTTGATGCGCCGCTCACCAAAGCCCCGTTGCAGAAGGCCGTGTTTGCCGGCGGCTGCTTCTGGGGCGTGGAAGGCGTGTTCGAACGGGTGAAAGGCGTGAGGTCCGTGGTCTCGGGCTATGCCGGCGGCGCGCGTGCGACCGCCATCTACGAGGTCACCGGCAGTGGGCTGACCGGCCATGCCGAGGCGGTGGAGGTGACCTACGATCCAGCAGTGGTTTCCTACGGAACGCTGCTGCGCATCTTCTTTTCGGTCGCCCATGATCCGACCCAGCTCAATCGCCAGGGCCCCGACAGCGGCAGCCAGTATCGCAGCGCGCTGTTCACCCGCGGCGCGGAGCAGGAACGGATTGCGCGCGCCTATGTGGCGCAGTTGGAGAAGGCCGGCACCTGGAAGCCGAAGATCGTGACAACGTTTGAAGGCGCCAAGCCCTTCTACGCCGGCGAGGCCTATCACCAGAATTACCTGCGCGCCCACCCGACGCAGCCCTATATCGTGTGGAACGACATTCCCAAGGTGGAGGGCTTCAAGCGGCTGTTCCCGGCGTTGTGGAGCGAGAAGCCGGCGGCGTGAGGAAGAGGCTCCGACGCAGGAACGAAAAAGGGCGGCCTGGTGAGGCCGCCCTTTTCATTTGTCGTGCGATCTTGCCGCAGGGCTGGGCTCAGTGGCCCCCACCATTGAGCGCCTTCACGATGTTTTCGACCATCTTCTTCGCATCGGCGAGCAACATCATCGTGTTGTCCGCGTAGAAAACCGGATTGTCCACGCCGGCATAACCCACGCCGCCCATGGAGCGCTTGATGAACAGCACGGTCTTGGCCTTTTCGACGTCCAGGATCGGCATGCCGTAAATCGGGCTGGTCTTGTCGGTCTTGGCCAGCGGGTTGGTGACGTCGTTGGCGCCAATCACGAAGGCGACATCGCACTGGCCGAACTCGCTGTTGATGTCTTCCAGCTCGAAGACTTCATCATAGGGCACATTGGCTTCGGCCAGCAGCACGTTCATGTGGCCGGGCATGCGGCCGGCCACCGGGTGGATGGCGTATTTCACCGAAACGCCTTCCTTGCGCAGCAGATCGCCCATTTCCCTGAGCGCGTGCTGGGCCTGGGACACTGCCATGCCGTAACCCGGCACGATGATCACGGTTTCGGCATTCTGCATGATGAAGGCGGCATCATCGGCGCTGCCGGCCTTGAACGGCTTTTGCACACCGTCGCCCTTTGCCGCGCCAGCACCGCCGGAATCGGCACCAAAGCCGCCAGCAATCACGCTGATGAAGCTGCGGTTCATCGCCTTGCACATGATGTACGACAGGATGGCGCCCGACGAACCGACCAGCGCGCCGGTGATGATCATCGCCGTGTTCTGCAGGGTGAAGCCCATCGCCGCGGCGGCCCAGCCCGAATAGCTGTTCAGCATCGAGATGACGACCGGCATGTCCGCGCCGCCGATCGGGATGATCAGGGTCACGCCGATGACGAAGCTGAGGCCAAGGATGATCCACATCAGCGGGCCCTGGCCCATTCCGGCGGCAGCATCAAAAGCGAACACGCCAGTGAGCACGATGATGCCGGCCAGCACGCCAAGGTTGATGATGTGACGGCCGGGCAGCAGGATCGGCGAGCCGGACATGCGGCCCGAAAGCTTGAGGAAGGCGATGATCGAGCCGGAGAAGGTGATCGCCCCGATGGCAACACCCAGGCCCATTTCCACGCGGCTCACGGCCAGGATGGCGCCGGTTGCATCGGTGATGCCGAACGCGCCCGGATTGAGATAGGCAGCACAACCCACCAGCACGGCGGCCATGCCGACAAGGCTGTGGAAGCCCGCAACAAGCTCGGGCATCGCCGTCATCTGGATGCGCTGGGCAATCACCCAGCCAATGCCGCCGCCGATGGCGATGGCGCCAATGATCAGCAGCAGGCCGGTCGGGTGCAGCGCGAGCGTGGTGCCCACGGCCAGCGCCATGCCGATCATGCCATTGCGGTTGCCCGCCTGGGACGATTCCGGCGACGACAGGCCGCGCAGGGCGAGAATGAAGAGCACACCGGCGGCGAGATAGGCCAAAACGGCCCAGGCCGGGGTAGCGGCGACTGCGTGTTCCATGGTCGTTTGCCCCAATCTCTTCCTGCGACGCCTTACTTCGAAGCCGCCGGCTTCTTGTCTTTTTTCTTGTACATGGCGAGCATGCGGCGCGTGACGGCAAAGCCGCCAAAGATGTTGACGCTGGCCAACACGACGCCCAGCAGGCCCAGCCACTGCGACAGGCCACCGCCATCAGTGATGGCGCCCGCTGCGGCCGCGATGAGCGCGCCGACGATGATCACCGATGAAATGGCGTTGGTCACGGCCATCAGCGGCGTGTGCAGCGCCGGGGTGACCGACCACACGACATAATAGCCGACGAACACCGCCAGCACGAAGATCGACAGGATCGACAGAAAATCCATGTGCGTGCCCCTTAACCCAGCAGCCGTTCGTGGACGATCTTGCCGCCCTCGGTCAGCTTGATGCCCTTCACGATGTCGTCATCGGCTGGCCACACGGCGGCTTTAGCCTCCTTGTCCCAGAAGGCGTTGATCATGTTGAACAGGTTGCGGCTGTACAGCGCCGATGCATCGGGTGCGAGCCGGCTGGCCGGGTTCTTGTGGCCGATGATCTTCACGCCGTGACGCTCGACGATTTCGCCAGCAACTGCGCCTTCGACGTTGCCGCCGCTGTCCACCGCCAGATCGACGATCACGCTGCCCGGCCGCATGGAAGCGACCTGCGCATCGGTGACCAGGCGCGGCGCCGGCCGGCCCGGGATCAAAGCCGTAGTGATGACGATATCCTGCTTGGCGATATGCGACGATACCAGTTCAGCCTGCGCCGCCTTGTATTCATCGCTCATTTCGGTGGCATAGCCGCCGGCGCCTTCGCCGCTGATGCCCGCCACCTTCTCGACGAAGATCGCCTTGGCGCCCAGCGATTCAATCTGTTCCTTGGTGGCGGCGCGCACGTCGGTGGCGCTGACCAGCCCGCCCAGGCGACGGGCGGTGGCGATGGCCTGCAGGCCGGCAACGCCAACGCCCATGATGAACACGCGCGCGGCGGAAATGGTGCCGGCCGCCGTCATCATCATCGGGAAGGCGCGGCCATAGGCTTCGCCGGCATCGATCACCGCCTTGTAACCGGCGAGGTTGGACTGGCTGGACAGCACGTCCATCGATTGCGCGCGCGTGGTGCGCGGCATCAATTCCATCGCATAGGCGATCAGGCCAGCACCGGCATAGGCGTCGATCTTGGCGCGATCGCTGAAGGGCGACTGGATGGCGGCCAGAATCGTGCCGGACTTGATACCGGGCAAATCGGCCAGCGCCGGCCCCTGCACGCCCAGCACCATATCGGCCCCGGCAATCACGTCGGCGCGAGGCGCGACCGTGGCGCCAGCGGCGGCATAATCGGCATCGTTGATCTTGGCACCAAAGCCGGCGCCGGTTTCCACCGCCACGCTGGCCCCAAGCGCCATCAGTTTCTTCACCGTTTCCGGGGTGGCCGCAACGCGCGTTTCAACGCCGCCGGCTTCCTTCAGCACCGCGATCTTCATGGTTTCGCCCCCAAAGCTGCGCTGCAATCAGACCAGGAACACGTAAAGCGACGCCACGACCACAATCACGAAGATCGTGCCCCACTTGGTAAAGCCGGTGAAGCTTTCGTAGGTGGAACGGTGGCTGTCGTTCTGCTGTTCGTTGCTGGCCATGACCGGCGAAACCCTCGTTGAATTGCAGTGGCTGGTTGCAAATCCGCAACCGGTGCACGCTGCCTGTTAGCAGACACGGCGCGGCTGTGAAGGGGCAAATGCCCGCTCAGGCCCGTGCGGGATGGCAGGCTCGCCAAACCGCGAGGGCTTGGGCGGTTTCGGGCACATCATGAACGCGCATGATCTGCACCCCGGCATCGGCCCCGGCCAGCGCCAGCGCCAGGCTGCCGGGCAGGCGTTGTTCGACAGGAACCTCACCCGCTAGCTTGGAAATCAATGACTTGCGGCTGGCCCCGAGCAGGATCGGCACGCCCAAACCGTGCAGCAGCGTCAGCCCCTGCAACAGTGCGAGATTGTGGCCGAGCCCCTTGCCGAAACCAATGCCGGGATCGGCGATGATGGCATCGTGTTCGATCCCGCCGGCCACGGCTGCGGCAATCCGTCTCTCCAGCCAGTCGAACACATCGAGCAGGGCGTTGTCATACTGCGGCGCGATCTGCATCGTTTCCGGCGTGCCCTGGTGGTGCATCAATATCACCGGGCAGCCGCGCTGCGCCACCAGCGCCATGGCCGCCGGATCATGACCCAGCGCACTGACATCATTGACGATCATCGCGCCTTCATCGAGCGCGACTGCCATCACGGGCGATTTGCGCGTGTCGATGGAGACCGGCAACCCGGCCAGCCCGGCCCACAGGGGCGCAAGCCGCGCCAGTTCATCCGCAACCGGCAATTCCGGCGCGCCCGGCCGCGTGGATTCCGCCCCCACGTCGATAAGTGCAGCACCGGCAGCATGCATGGCGCGGGCAGCGGCAATCGCGGCATCTGGCGCATCATGGCGGCCGCCATCGGAAAAACTGTCGGGCGTGATGTTGATGATGCCCATCACCAGCGGCAGCGGTTGATCGAAACGCACCAGCAACGGGCGTGGCCGCGTCAGCCGCTCCCGCCAGTCATCCGGCACATCGGCCGCATCCACCAGTCCCTCGCTGCCCGCCCGCGTCAGCACTTCGCAGCGCGCAAAGGAAAAGGGGCCGCCGGCAAGCGGCAGCCCCTCCCCTTCACTCAGTATCGGGCGATAATAGCGCCTCACCACAGCTTGATGCGCTCTTCCGGCGACAGGTACATCTTCTCGCCCTGCTTCACGTTGAATGCCTTGTACCAGGCATCGATGTTGCGCACGACGTACGGGCGGAAATGGCCCGGCGTGTGCGGATCGGTCACCAGCTGCTGCAGCAGCGCCGGCTCGCGATACTTCTGGCGCCACACCTGGCTGAAGCCGAGGAAAAAGCGCTGATCACCGGTGAAACCATCGATAGCCTTCGGCTTCTTGCCGCCAAGGCTGCGCTTCCAGCCATCATAGGCAATGGTGATGCCGGCCAGATCGGCGATATTCTCGCCCAGAGTCAGCTCGCCATTCACCTTCTTGCCGGCGACCGGCTCGTACGCGCCATATTGGGCCACGACCTTGTCGGTGCCCTCCTTGAAGCGCTTCACGTCTTCAGCCGTCCACCAATCGGCAAGCCGGCCGGTCTTGTCATATTTGCGGCCCTGATCGTCGAAATGGTGGGTGATTTCGTGGCCGATCACGGCGCCGATGCCGCCATAGTTCACGGCATCATCGGCATTGGGATCAAAGAACGGCGCCTGCAGAATTGCGGCCGGGAACACGATTTCGTTCCAGGTCGGGTTGGCATAGGCGTTCACCGTCATCGGCGTCATGAACCACTCGCTGCGGTCCACCGGCTTGTTCAGCTTGGCCACGGAGTCGTTGAATTCAAACTCGGTCGCACGCTTGGCATTGCCCATGGCATCGCCGCGAACAATGGTGAGCGCCGAATAATCCTGCCACTTGTCCGGGTAACCGATCTTGGGCGTGAACGCGGCGAGCTTCTCGCGCGCAGCCACCCGCGTCTTGGGGTCCATCCACGCCAGATTGGCCAGGCGGGCATCCATGGCAGCGATGATGTTCTTCACCAGCGCATCGGCCTTGGCCTTGGCTTCCGGCGGGAAATATTCCGCCACATACAGCTTGCCCAGCGCCTCGCCGAGCACGCCCGAGGTGATGTCCACGCCCCGCTTCCAGCGCGGCGCCTGTTCCGGTTGGCCGCCCAGCGTCTTGGAATACATGTCAAAATTGGCATCGACAAACGCCTTGGGCAGGAAGGCCGCGGCATCGCGGATGGTGTGGAAGGCCATGTAGTCCTTCAACACCGCCAGATCGGCAGCGGCGATCACCTTGGCGGTGCCTTCAATGGCACTGGGGTTGGCGATAATCACGTCACCCTGCACCGGGATGCTGCTTCCGGCGATCATGCGGCTCCAATCAAGCCCGGCAAAGCGGGTCGGCAGCTCAGCAACGGGCACCGGATTATAGGTCTTTTCGGCCTGACGGCGCTCCACGCGGGTCCAGTGGGTCTTGGCGATGGCGGTTTCCAGCGCGAAGATGCCTTCGGCACGGGCCGCGGCATTGTCGTAACCGGCCAGGCCCAGCATGGTGGCGATATACGCCTTGTACTTGGTGCGAGCGGCCACGAACGATGCGTTCTTGTCGTCCAGATAATAGTCACGATCCGGCAGGCCCAGACCCGACTGGCCGGCCTGCACGACGAAACGATCCGGGTTCTTGCGATCGGGGCCCACGCCCATGAAGATCGGGCCAGGCACGCCAAGCTTGAAATTGCGGCCCACCAGTTCGGCATAATCGGCCTTGCTTGCGATGGCGGCGATAGCATCAAGCTGCGGCTTCAACGGGGCGATGCCCTTCGCTTCGATGGCGGCTTCATCCATGAAGCTGGCGAAGAAATCACCAACCTTCTGGGCTTCGCTGCCCGGCGCGCCACCGCTGGCGGCGGCCTTTTCGATGATGGTGCGGGTGCGTTCCTGGGACAGGTCACGCAGTTTGGTGAACATGCCGAAATTGGTCTTGTCGGCCGGAATTTCCAGCGCGGCCATATATTTGCCGGCGGTGTGACCCACGAAATCGTCGCCAGCCTTCACGCTGGTATCCATGCCGGCAACATCGAAACCGAACGTGCCGATTTGCGGCTTGGTATCGGCAGCCAGCGCCGGAAAGGCAAACATGGTCAGGCCGGTGGCCAGCGCCAATATGGTCTTGAACGTCACGCGTCATTCTCCCCAACAGGTCGGTTGCCGCGCGGCTTAGCCACAGCGGCCGGCATACGCAACGGGCTGCGGCAGTTGATGCCAAAGCCCGTCAGGCTGCACGTGTGTTAGGGGAACGATACGCAGTTGGCAAAAGCGAAAATGCCAACGGGAAATGGATGCCAGGCGTCAGCCGTCCACAGCAGTGGCGTGACGGAACGCCTGCCGCCTGGCATCCAACGGAACCAGCCGGCCATCGTCGTCCTCGAAGTGCCAGAAGGTCCAACCATTGCAGCTTGGCAGACCTTGCGCGGCCGCACCCATCTTGTGGATGGATCCGGTCGTGCCTGCCATGTCCAGGCTGCCATCAGCTCGTACGCTGGCGCCCACACGCCGCCCCGGACCCCACAGGCGTGTGCCAGGGCGGACGTAGCCGCTCTCGACGAGACTGCCAAACGGGATGCGGGCGAGGCTGCGATTGCCTTCGCTGATCTTGATGTCGCCGCCCTCAAGCGGCAGCAGATTGTTGATACGCTCACTCGCCACTAGCACATATTTCGGCTCGCGTTCGATGCCGATCCAGCGGCGGCCGAGCAGCTTGGCGACAGCGCCGGTGGTGCCGGTGCCGAAGAAGGGATCGAGCACCACATCACCCGGCTGGGTGCAGGCGACGAGGATGCGATACAGCAGGGCTTCGGGCTTCTGCGTCGGGTGGGCCTTGGACGCGCCGTCCTTCAGCCGCTCGCCGCCGGTGCAGATCGGGATCGTCCAGTCCGACCGCATCTGCAGATCATCGTTCATCGCCTTCATGGCGTGATAGTTGAAGCAATAGCGGCTGTTTTCGGATTTCGACGCCCAGATCATGGTTTCATGGGCGTTGGTGAACCGCGTGCCCTTGAAATTGGGCATCGGGTTGGCCTTGCGCCAGATGATGTCGTTCAGGATCCAGAAGCCTTCATCCTGCAGCGCGGCGCCAACGCGGAAGATGTTGTGATAGCTGCCGATCGTCCAGATCGCGCCATCGGGCTTCAGCAGGCGATGCGCCGCCTTCAGCCAGGCGCGGGTGAAACGATCATAGGTTTCAAAGCTGGAAAACTTGTCCCAATCATCGGTAACGGCATCGACATGGCTGCCATCCGGGCGGGCCAGATCGCCACCCAGTTGCAGATTATAGGGCGGATCGGCAAAGATCAGATCGACACTGCCAGCCGGCAGGCTGTTCATCATTTCGATGCAGTCACCCACCAGGATGCGATCGGTCTCCAGTTTGGGCGCGCGGGCCTTGCCGGCCAGGCCGGTATCCACCAGCAGCCGTTCGGCATCACGATGATCAGATGACCGGAAATGTTTCATCACACGCGCTCCAAGACAGAGTGCGGTGATGATTCAGATGGGATTTGCGGTCAAGAATCATTTGGAATCAATGAGATTCCCCGATTCGCCATATTCCGGAATCAAAAGGGGAACAAACCCACATCTTGAGCCCAGGCGGGACACACGGACTCAACCCCTAGTGGTGTGACTCAAAAGACTCACCCGGAAGTTTCTTCGCGCAGTCGCTGCAGAACGGCGCGCACGGGCGCAAAACTGGCGCGGTGATGGGGCGTCGCACCCAATCTGTTCAGTGCATCTGCATGCGCCGCGACACCATAACCCTGATTGGTCGCCCAGCCATAGCCGGGGTGCGCGGCATCCAGTTCCGCCATGATCCGGTCGCGCGTCACCTTGGCGATGATCGAGGCCGCCGAAATCGCCGGCTCGCTGCCGTCGCCGCCCACGATGGCCGTGGCCGGCCAGCGCCATTTCGGCAGGCGATTGCCGTCAACCAGCACATGCGCCGGCACTTCGCCCAAGGCTTCGACGGCGCGTGTCATCGCAAGGTACGTGGCCTGCAAGATGTTGATCTGATCAATTTCGGCCACGCTGGCCTGGCCAACGCCGATCAGGCAGTCGCTGGCCTGCAACGCGTGGAACAACGCCTCACGCCGCTTCGCGCTCAATTTCTTGCTGTCATCAAGGCCCGTCGGGACCTTCCCACGCAGGATCACGGCCGCAGCCACCACCGGCCCCGCCCACGGCCCGCGCCCGGCCTCGTCAACCCCGGCGATCAGACCCGCCATGGCGGAAAGCGCCGCGCCTCGCCGGCAGCATAGAGGCAGATACGGTTGCCGGCCGGATCGCACAGCCGGGCTTCTCGCCACAGCCAATCCTCATCGCGTGGCATCTGCTCGAACGCCAGGCCCATCGCGGCCAGCTCCGCCACCCAGGCATCAAGGCGAAGCGATTCCAGATAGACGGTGGTGCCCCCCGCCTGCCCATCGCCAACATGGATCGAGAGCGTAACGCCATTGCCGGCCTCGAACCGGGCATAACCATTGTCCGGGCTATCCACGATCAGGCGCAGACCCAACTGCAGGTAGAAGGCCAGCGACACGCCATAGTCGGTGGCCGGCACCGTTATCTGGTTCAGCACCGGCGCCGGAGCGGTGATGTCGTTGATGACCTGGCCGTGGCCCATCGGCCCATGCCCCTGCCCCAAGCCGGGCGCCGAACGCAGCGCCAGCCGCACATAGATCCGCGCGCGTTTCACGGCTTCGGGCAACGAAAGCCCCTGCCCCAGCCCGCACGCCAGCGCGCTCGACAGGGTGCAGCCGGTGCCATGGCTGCTCGTCGTCTCGATCTTCGCATCCGTAAACGCCAGATGGCCCTGCCGCGTCACCAGCCAGTCGGTGAGTAGGTCACCTTCCAGATGCCCACCCTTGGCCAGCACTGCGCGCGGACCCGCGTTCAGCAATTCCTGCGCCGCCAGCAACATGTCGGCAGCATCCTCCACCTCGGTCTCGGTCAGCGCCACCAGTTCCGGCACGTTGGGCGTGATCACGCTGGCCATCGGCACCAGGCGCTGCATCATCGCCCACACCGCTTCGTCCTCAATCAACGCCGCGCCGCCCTTGGCGATCATGACGGGATCGAGCACGATCGGCACGCGGCAACCCTCAAGCGCATCGGCGACCGCGTTGATGGTGGCTTCATTGCCCAGCATGCCGATCTTGATGGCATCCACGCCGATATCATCGATGCAGGCGCGGATCTGGCCGGCCACGATCTCCGGCGGCACCGCATGCACCGCGCTGACACCTTGCGTGTTCTGCACGGTGATCGCCGTCACCGCCGTCATCGCATAACCGCCCAGCGCCGTGATCGTCTTGATATCCGCCTGGATGCCGGCGCCGCCGCCAGAGTCTGACCCCGCGATGGCGAGAATCCTAGCGACCATGTTTGCGCTCCGCCGACGCTGGGTATTTCGCCAGCGCCGCACCCACCCGCAGCGGGCGCGGTTGCAGATCGCCGCCGCAATTGGGGCAAACCCCGGCAAGTGGGCCCGTCGTGCAGGCCGTGCAAAAGCTACATTCGAACGAACAGATATGCGCACCCGCCACATCCGCCGGCAGATCGACGCCGCAGCGTTCGCAATCGGGCCGCAGTTCCAGCATCAGGCGGCCGCTGCCGCAACAGCCGCGCAGATATCATCCACCACGCGCCCGACCAGCGCCTTGTCCTCGCCCTCGGCCATCACGCGGATCAGCGGCTCGGTGCCACTCTTGCGGATCAGCAGGCGCCCCTGCCCGGCCAGCTTCGCCTCGCCGGCGGCAATCGCGTCTTTCACGGATTGCGCCTCCAATGGCGCGCCGCCCTTGAAGCGCACGTTCTTCAGCAACTGCGGCAGCGGATCAAACAGGTGGAGCAACTCGCTCGCCGGCTTGCCCGAACCCACCAGCGCGCTGAGCACCTGCAAGGCTGCCACCAGTCCATCGCCGGTGGTCGCATGATCCGAAAGGATGATGTGCCCCGATTGCTCGCCGCCGACGTTGCAGCCGCGATCACGCATCAGTTCCAGCACGTGCCGGTCGCCCACATTGGCGCGGTGCAACGCAATGCCCTTCGTGGCAAGAAACCGCTCCAGCCCCAGGTTTGACATCACGGTCGCCACCAGTGCGCCGCCCTTCAGCGTGCCGGCTTCCGCTGCGCGTGCCGCGATCAGCGCCATCAGCTGATCACCATCCACCACCTGGCCCCGTTCATCCACCACGATCAACCGATCCGCATCGCCATCCAGCGCGATGCCGATATCGGCGCCCGATTCCAGCACCTTCAACTGCAACGCCTTGGGGTGGGTCGATCCCACCTTGTCGTTCACGTTGAACCCGTCCGGCGCGACGCCGATGGCGATCACTTCGGCACCCAGTTCCCACAAGGCCGCCGGCGCCACCTTGTAGGCGGCACCGTGCGCGCAATCGATGACGATCTTCAGCCCATCCAGGCGCAGATGTTCGGGAAAGGTCGCCTTGGCAAAGTGGATATAACGCCCCTGCGCGTCATCGATGCGCCGTGCCCGGCCAATGGCGCGCGGTTCGGCAAGCGGAATCTCCTCCTCCAGCAACGCCTCGATCGCCATCTCGTCGTCATCCGACAATTTATAGCCGTCGGGCCCAAACAACTTGATGCCATTATCGTGAAATGGGTTGTGGCTGGCCGAAATCATCACGCCGATATCGGCCCGCATCGACCGGGTGAGCATGGCCACCGCCGGGGTCGGCATCGGGCCGAGCAAGGTCACGTCCATGCCGACGCTGGTGAAGCCGGCAACCAGTGCCGATTCCATCATGTAGCCCGAAAGCCGCGTGTCCTTGCCGATCACCACCCGGTGCGTGTGGGTTCCGCGCAGGAAATGCCGCCCCGCGGCCTGGCCCAGCTTGAGAGCGATGGCGGCGGTCATCGGCGGGCTGTTGGTCAGGCCACGAATGCCATCGGTGCCGAAATAACGGCGGGTCTGCTTGCTGCTCATGGGTGGATTCTCTAGCCTGTGATGCAAAGCAAAGAAAGGACGCGCCATGCAGACCCGCAAGATCGGCCCGCTCACCGTTTCGGCCCTCGGCCTGGGCTGCATGGGCATGGCGGGCACCGCTGGCCAGGCCGCCATGTACGGGCCTGTCGATCGCGCTGAAGCCATCGCCACCATCCACCACGCGCTTGAACTGGGCATCAATTTCTTCGACACCGCCGAAATCTATGGCCCGTTCGCCAATGAGGAGCTGGTCGCCGAAGCACTGGCCGGCCGCCGCCACCAGGCCATCATCGCCACCAAGTTCGGTTTCCGCATCGAAAATGGCCGGGTCGCCGGCGTCAACAGCCAGCCCGAGCATATCCGCGCCGTGTGCGAAGCCAGCCTGAAGCGGCTCAACACCGACGTGATCGACCTGTTCTACCAACACCGCGTCGATCCCGCCGTGCCGATCGAAGACGTGGTCGGCACGCTGGCGGAGCTGGTGAAAGAGGGCAAGATCCGCGCCATCGGCCTGTCCGAATGCTCCGCCGCCACCCTGCGCCGTGCCTGCGCCATCGCCCCCATCGCCGCCCTGCAAAGCGAATGGAGCCTGTGGGAGCGCGACGTGGAGTCTGAAATCGCCCCCACTGCCCGCGAACTCGGCGTCACCTTCGTGCCCTATTCCCCGCTCGGCCGCGGCTTCCTCACCGGCAGCGTGCCGCGCGCCGAAGATCTGCCCGACGGCGACTATCGCAAGGCCGATCCGCGCTATCAGGGCCAGAATTACGACGCCAACATGGCCGCCGTTGCCGTGGTGAAGGCCATCGCCACCGCCCACAGCGCCAGCCCGGCCCAGGTGGCCATCGCCTGGCTGCTGGCAAAAGGCCCGGACGTCGTGCCCATCCCCGGCTGCAAGCGCCGCACCACCCTGATCGATACCGCCGGCGCCGCCGCGCTCACCCTGTCCGCCGCCGACATCGCCGCGCTCGATACCGCCCTGCCCCAGACCGCTGGCCTGCGATACGGCAGCAAGGCCGCACTGGCGATGACGCGATTGTAAGAACGTCACTGGCGGAAATCGGCCATCGTCTTCACGCGACCACTGGCAGCGCAAACGGTGCGGGCGTAGCGTTCACATCATGCACGTACCCGTCGCCCCATCCGTTCACGGCCTCGATTTCGACACGATGAACGCCGCCCGGTTCGCCCGCGATCCGGCGTACGACGGCATCTTCTTCATCGCCGTTAGAACCACCGGAATCTATTGCCGCCCGGTCTGCCGCGTGCGCCAACCGCTCACGCGCAACATCAGTTTCTTCCCCAGCGCCGCTGCCGCCGAACGCGCCGGTTATCGCCCCTGCCTGAAATGCCGCCCCGAAAGCGCGCCCTTCTGTCCCGCCTGGAACGGCACCAAGACGACCGTGGAACGGGCGCTGAAACTCATCGACGAAGGCGCGCTCGATGGTGAAGGCACGGTGGAAGCCCTCGCAACACGCTGCGGCGTCGGCGCTCGCCACCTCACCCGCCTGTTCCGCCAGCACTTCGGCGCTTCCCCCATCGAAGTCGCCCAAACCCGCCGCGTCCAACGCGCCATGCAGATGATCGCTCACACGCAACTGCCGATGACCGAAATCGCTCACGCCGCCGGCTTTGCGTCCCTGCGCCGCTTCAACGAAGTGATCAGCGCCCGCTACGGCCGCCCGCCATCAGAGTTGCGCAAGGTGCGCCCCCACAACGTCACTTGACCGGAGCCGCCCAAACCCACTAGGCCCGGTCCCGGACAGATGGCCGAGTGGTTTAAGGCAGCGGTCTTGAAAACCGCCGTGGGTGAAAGCTCACCGTGGGTTCGAATCCCACTCTGTCCGCCACATATTCAATGTTTTCAATGTATTATTAGAAGCGTTCAGGTAAAACCCACCTTTCGACCCACCTTTGAAACCGGTTTAGGGGCGCATGTGGAACGGCAAGAACAGGCCCCCCACCCCCTTCAAATTCCTGCTCAGCCAGACCCTACCCCGGGGGTCCCCCACTTCCCAGATATGGGACCCGCGCTTCCTTCGTGCATACTGATCTGCTCATTGGATGGCGGTGTTTCATTCATAGCCTTGCCGGCACCATCTTGGTCGGGGCGTCGTCCATACCCGGGCTGGTTAGCGCGAAACGGAGCAACGTCCCGTGCTGGAAATCTTCCCTATGCTTGATCGCCGCAATCGATCCGCTGAAGAGGGTCTTACCCAATCAGCTTGCGCGAGCTGTTTTGGCTAATCCTTACAAGAGAATTGCAATTCAAAGTTGATTGACGCTGTCTTATTCTACTAGTAATCTTTAACTGGATAGTTAGCTACTAACATATGCTAGCATTGCAATAGTTTTCTATCGTAAACAAAGCTTGTTTTTGAAAGCGTTGTCTTAGAAAGAGGTTAAAATAATGTTTAAAAAACTATCAGCCGCACTCGTTACGATGTCCCTCGTTGCTGTTGCCCAGCATGCTTCGGCGCAAAACAATTCGGTTAGTGCAGCGCAGGCAGCGGCGCCTGCTTCGGCGAAACTCAGTTCGGGCGGAACAAAAGTAAAAGCATTGGCAGATGAGATTGCTCGTGCTGAGGCAGCAAAAAAGAAATCAGTAGCAGATATGCAAGCACTCGTAGACGCATCGAAGGCAGCAAAAGCAGCAGCAGAAAAAAAATAACAAGGCTATTTCGGCTAGGGCCGCACATCGTGCGTCCCTAGCTCTCCCTTTTATCCTGTGACTTACCTACGTCGAAGAGACGGCTTCCTTGCCACCCGTGGAATTTTTTCTCTTCTCGGTGACGCTACTTTGCCATTAAAGTTTTTGGTTTCCGACCCTTTGTACGGGTTGATCCCAGCACCATCAGATCAAGAGCGAACATAAGGCTCTCAGCCTCGTGGAAGAAGACTGCCATCTCATGGCGCTCGGCCTTGGCCTCCAGCGTCTCCCCGCTATTCCTGTACTGCGGGTGGTTGGCGCCTCGCCTGTCCGCCAAAATCTCGCCGAGCGCCCGCTAGGGCCCTGCGAGTGTGCTGAGCGCTGCAGCGACGTTCAAGCGGCGCGCGGCAAGCGCCGCGCCGGACTCTCGATGTCCGTCAGGCGATCTGCATGCGCAGCATCCACACATATTTCTCGTGGTCGCCCAGCCGGCGGGTGAGCAGATCGGCGGTGACGATGTCGCCATGCTCTTCGGCGATGTCGAGCGCGTCGCGCAGGGTCTGGCAAACCAGGCCATTGTCGCGCATCAGCATCGCCACCTGCTGGCCAGTGTCGATCGGCCGGTCTTCATCACTGATGCAGCTGAGATGGCCATAGGTGGTGTAGCTCGCCGGCGCCTTGTGGCCGAGCGCGCGGATGCGTTCGGCGATCTCGTCGATGGCGGCGTAAATCTCGCCATATTGCTGCTCGGTCAGCTTGTGCAAACCATAGAAGGCAGCGCCTGCCACATTCCAGTGCACGCCCTGGGTCTTGATGAACAGCTGGAAGCTGTCTGCCAGCACCTTGCCCAGTTCGTCGGCGACTTCGGCATAGGCGCCTTCGCTGAGCCCGGTGCCGGGCGCGAATTCGGGCTGATAGGCCGTGAGGCTGGGATTATGGGTATCGGTCAGCGCAACGAGATCGTCAGCTGCGGTCGAACTGGATTTGGCCATGGGGGGGAAGCCTTTGCTGGGGATGAACTCCAGCAACGCCCCGGCGGGCGACAAGTTCCGCAGCGATGCTGCAGTTTTACGCGTCGGATGCGGAATCGACGGCGCGGGCGACCTGTTCGGTTTTCTGTTCGGGCAGCAGGATCAGCAACAGGATGAAAGCGGCGAGCAGCAGGCAGATGCTGTTTGGCACGATGATCGCCCAATCGCCGCGCACCACGCCATAGCTGATCCACAGAGTGAAACCCACGCAGGTGAGCGCATAAGTGAATGCCGACAGCCCTTCGGTGTGGCGCTCCTTGATGATTTTCCAGACCTGCGGGGTAAAGCTGGCCACCGAAATGATGGCGGCAAGGCTGCCGATCCATGCGGCCGTGCTCATGGTGATGAACTTTCGCAGCCGATGGCTGGGTGGGTAACAGCCGTGGCGGCCCAGTCGCTGGCCGCCACGGTGCACCGGTTCAGTTATCCGAGCCGAAACGGATAAAGTGGGTCAGCGGCGCTGATTCCGGAAACCGTCGATATTGCTGTAATAATCGTCGATCGAGCCGGACTTGCCGTAATCGAAATTGTCGAGCTCTTCGCGGCTGTAGGTTGGTGCGCTGCCCAACGCCTCGCGGCTGAGATTGACGACATAGCCGCTCTCATCGGTATCGTAGGACAGACCATCCCACGGCAGCTGGTGATATTTTTCACCCATGCCCAGGAATCCGCCGAACGACATGACGGCATAGCGAACCTGGCCGGATTGCTTGTCGATCATCATTGCTTCGACGCTGCCCAGCTTTTCGCCGTCGTGGTTGTACACGCTGGTGCCGGTTACCCGTTCGCTGCTGATCAGCGAACCGTTGGTGTCTGATGCAGCACCGTTGGCATCGCGCCAGGATGCCGAATGATCGGCCGAGGGCTGGCCAAAGGTCGATTGGCCGGTGGTGGTGCCATTTGGGGGATAGCTGCTCATGGGAACATTCCTGTGCGTTGAAGGGTTGACCAGAGGCAAAGGCGCAGCGGGCCCGCGCTATTGTCTCCTGCTCGAACAACCCGCCGGCTGGCCGCCGGTTCCCGCCGGCTCGAACACTTGGCCGCGAATATACAGGCGCTGGTCTGCACATGGGCGCTGCGCCTGATGGCGGGAACCCAAGCGGTTTTCAGGCGTACTCTGCTCACATCGGGCATCTGCGCGGTCAATTCATCAAGTCAAAGGAAATCCCCGATGCCCCTGTTCTGTGAAGATGTCGCAGGTGCCGGTGTGCGGCCAATATTGATCGTGCTGTCGCATCTGCGCTGGGATTTCGTGATGCAGCGCCCGCACCATGTGCTCAACCGTGCAGCGGCCGATTTCGACATCTGGTTCATGGAAGAACCGGTGATCGAAGGCAGCATCGCAATGGTGCGGGAAATGTCGCGCGGGGCCGGCATCACGGTTGTGCAGCCGGTGGTGCCGGCCGGCACCAGCACCGCCGATGCCCTTGCCCACCAGGGCGAGATTGCCGCCCGGTTGGTGGCCAAGGCCGGATCGGGGGCCGGATCGGGGGCCGGATCGGCACCGGTGTGCCTGTGGTTTTATGCGCCAATGGCACGAGCCTTCGGGCAGCATCTGTCGGCCGATCTGGTGATCTATGACAAGATGACCGAGCCGGCCGCCTTTGCCTTCGCGCCGCCCGACCTTGTCGGCCATGACGCGGCGCTGCTGCGCGAAGCCGATGTGGTGTTCACCGGCGGCGCATCGTTGCAGATTGCCGCCAGCCTGCATCGCAGCGACGCACATTGCTTCCCTTCCAGCATCGATGCGCTGCATTTCGGGCAGGCGCGTGACGGGGGCCTGACCGATCCCGAAAGCCAGCGCATGATTGCGCATCCGCGGCTGGGCTATTTCGGGGTGATTGATGAGCGGATGGATCTGGCGCTGATTGCTGAAGTGGCGGCGTTGCGGCCGGATTGGCAATTCGTGATGATCGGCCCCACCGCCAGGATCGATCCCGACAGCCTGCCGAAAGTGAGCAATATCCACTGGTTGGGCGCGCGCCCCTATGCCAGCCTGCCGCACTATATGGCGCACTGGGATCTGGCCTGGATGCCCTTTGCCCGAAACGAGGCGACGCGCCACATTTCGCCGATCAAGACGCCAGAGTTCCTCGCAGCTGGCCTGCCGGTGATCTCCACCCCGATTGCCGATGTGATCAGCAGCTATGGCCGGCTGGGGCTGGTCGAGATCGCCATCGATGCTCCCGATGTGGTGGCGTGCGCCAAACAGATTCTCGAGAGTGCCGCAGATCCGGTGCAGCACCGCCGTCGTCTGGCGGCAGTGGACGCGCAGCTGGCTGGCGACAGTTGGGATGCAACCTGGGCCGCGATGCGTGGCCTGATCGCGACAGCGGCGCAGACCACGCCGTTGCCGGCCCGCCAGCAGGCAGAACGGAGCTCCGCGCATGTTTGATTGGCTGAACGTCGGCCCCGGCATCACCGCCTGTGACCGCCTGATCTGCACCGGGCCGATCGATGACGATCATGATCTTCTCTTTGGCTTTCCACCCCATCGCTCGCTGTGGTTCAGGCCTGAAACGCGGGATCAAGCCCAGCCGCTGTCCACGGGCGCGATCAGTTTTCCCCAAACATCTGCCTTCACCCACGTCGGCCATTACAAGCACGTGACAGGCCAGGTGCACCCGCAACGCGCGATCACCCGCGAATATCCTTCCATCCTGCGGCCGGAACAGCATGCGCTGTTCAAGCGTGTCGAAAAGGCGTCCGCGCGACGGGCAACGCTGCGCCTGAGCCACGGTACCGGCGCAAATCAACCAAATGCAGCAGCATCATGAAGGCCAATCCCTTGAACCAGCCGGCAGCCGAACCGGCATCGCACCCCGATCGGGCGGCACCGCTGTTCGGTTCCATGCTGATGGGCGGATTCGAATGTGCGGCCCACCGGTTGCGCACGGGCCGGCAGCTGGACATGGCGGCGGCCACCGGCCACGACCGGCGCGCGGCCGAGGATTATCGCCTGCTGCGCGACCACGGCATGACGGCCGCGCGCGATGGCCTGTGCTGGCACCGCATCGAACGGCGGCCGGGTTATTACGACTGGTCGGGCCTGCTGCCGATGCTGCGCGCCGCGCGGGACAGCGGCATCACCGTCATCTGGGATCTGCTGCACTTTGGCGTGCCCGACGATATCGATCTGTTCAGCGCCGAATTCATCGACCGCTTTGCCAGCTTTGCGCGCCATGCCGCGCGGGTGATCGCCAGCGAAACCGATGCTGCGCCTGTGTTCACCCCGGTCAATGAGATCAGCTTCTGGGCCGATGCCGGCGGCGAGACAGCGGTGCTGACGCCGTTTGCGCTGGGCCGCGGCGCCGAACTGAAACGCCAACTGGTGCGCGCTGCGCTGGCGGCCAGCGCTGAAGTGCGCGCCATCGATGCCCGCGCCCAGATCGCCTGCGCCGAGCCCTTGATCCATGTGTTCCCCGCAGCCGATGATGAAGAGTCCGCCGATCGCGCTGCCAGTCACAACCAGGCCCAGCATGAAGCGCTCGACATGCTGCTGGGCTTGCAGGCGCCGGAACTGGGCGGCCATGCCGATGCCGTCGATATCATCGGCTGGAACCATGATCACGACGATCAGTGGATCGATGGTGGCCGCTGCGTGCCACCAGGGGATTGGCGGCACCGGCCGCTGCACGAATTGCTGATCGAAGCCGCCGGCCGTCACGGCAAGCCGTGTTACATAGCCGAAACCGGCTGCGAAGGCGCGTTCCGGCCGTTCTGGCTGCGCTATGTCGCGAGCGAGGTGCGGCAGGCACAGGCGCACGGCGTCGCGCTGGGTGGCATCTGTCTTTATCCCGTCATCAGTCACCTGGGCTGGGATGATGATCGCCCCTGCGCCAATGGCCTGTTCGACGGACACGATCCCGAAGGCCAACGCACCATATTTGCGCCGCTGGCGGCGGAAATCGCCGCGCAGGCCGCCCATTTCGCCGCAACTGGCTGAAGCCATTCTGTTTGGGAACCTTTGCGGGCTTGGCGCGTAACCCTCCTGAAGCTGCCCATCCTGAAGCGGCAAGGAAACGCCCCATGACATCGACGATCATCATCGCGGCCTGCACGGCCATCGCCCTGCTGGCGAGCGGCTGTTCCACCACAGCCGGCGCCGGCAAGGACATCCAGTCTGCCGGCAAGGCCATCACCAAAACCGCTGAGGACGCAAAGAAATGACGATCACCCGCCCGGCCCGACTGGCCGCATTGAGCCTGCTGGCGCTCAACTTGAGCGCAACCGCGGCTCAGGCCCGCGACAACAACTGGTATATCGGCCTGCGCGGCGGCGTGGTCCTCCCCAGCGACCGCACTTTTTTTGGCGCCCAGCCAACCCGCCCCGATTTCGCCACCACCGAGAAACTGGGGTGGGCTGCCGCCGCACGCCTCGGTTACGATTTTGGCCGGCTGCGCACCGAAGTGGATGCGGGCTACCACCAGACCAGCCTGAAATCGATCGATCTTCGCTCGACCACGGCAGTGGGCGAAGCCGGCCGCTACAATGACCCCGATGGCCGCATCCGCAACTGGACGATCATGGCCAATGCGCTGTTCGATGTGATCAACAGCGACGGCTTTTCCGTTTCGGCGGGTGCCGGTGCCGGCGCGGCGCGGGTGAATGCCCGCCATGTTCGCCTGACCCAGGGCGCGGACATGTTCCTGAACGATCATGATTGGGTTTTTGCCTGGAACGCGCTGGCCGGTGCCCGTGTTGCGCTCACCCCCGGAGTCGATCTGGCAGTGGATTATCGCTATCTGCGGCCAAATCGCGCCAATTTCAACGATACCGCCGGTCAGCGCGTAACGATGCGCAATGATTCCCACACGATACTGGTGGGTCTCAACTTCAATTTCGGCGAACGCCGCGCCGCCGCGCCGTCACCGGAACCGGTTGCCCCGATGGTCGTGCCCGAAGCCCCGCCGCCACCGCCGCCACCGCCGCCGGCCCCGATGGTCGAACCGGCTGCGCCGGTGACCGCCGGGCCGATCATGCTGTTCTTTGATTGGGATTCGTCCGAACTGTCGGCCGAAGCCCGGCAACTGATCGCCCAGGCCGTCGATCCGGCCCGCCAACAGGGCATGTCGCGGCTGGATGTTTCGGGCCACGCCGATCGGTCTGGCACCGGGCCGTACAATCAGGCACTGGGCTTGAAGCGCGCCCGCGCCGTGCAGCGTGAACTGGAGACGATGGGCGTTGATCGCGCCCGTATCGCCGTCCAGTCTTTCGGCGAGGATCGCAGCCTGGTCGATACCGTCGATGGCCAGCGCGAACCGCAGAACCGTCGTGTCGAAATCAGCATTCAACCGCGCTGATGGCATCGGGGCCGGCCCAACGCCGGCCCCACACGCTGTACGGCGAAATCCTGTATAAGCCGTCATGCCGGCACCCCGCCGGCGGGAGACGATGATGCCGCCGGCCCCGATCCCCCCGCGCATCCTGATCGTGGAAGATTCGATTTTCCTCACACTGGCCCTGCAGGACATGTGCGACAGCCTTGGCTGGGCATTGGTGGGCCCGGCCGTCACGCTGGCCGATGGCCTGCGCCTGGCCCGGGACGAGCCCATTGATGCTGCCCTTCTGGATGTGGAGATCGGCGACAGCCAGAGCTGGGACATCGCAGAGCTGCTGCAACAGCGCGGCATTCCCTTTGCCTTCACCACCGGCCACAGCCTTGATCGCGTGTTGCCAGCCCGATTTTCCGGTGCGCCGATCCTGCGCAAGCCGTTCCGGCTGGCGGGCGTCGAACAGATGATCAACACGCTGCTGCCCGCTGCAGCCAGCCCCCCGCCAATCTGAGGTTCCAGGCCATGCCACCGCGTCACAACCCCGCAACCCGCTACCCCCACCCACAGGCAGTGCTGGATGATGCCCGCCTGTCGCCAGCGCAAAAAGCGGAATTGCTGGACGAATGGGCGCTGGATCTGGGCGATCGCAGCACCGCCAGCGACGAAGGCATGGCCAGCCCGTCGCCCGCCCGCACCGATCGCGACGTGCAGATGCTGGATCAAGTGATAGCCGCCCGGGCCAGCCTGGAACCGGCGCCGGCGTCGCCTCAGCCGGCCGCGCCGGCAAAGCCGATCGCGTAACATCCTGCCACCGCATCATGCTGCAGCCCGCCACCCAACTGCTGGGCCATGGCGCGGATGATCCGCGCCGTCGTCGTATCCGAACCCGCCAGCGCATCGCGGCCAGCAAAGGCGCCGGTGTGGACCGTGAGACTGATACCGGCGGCCGCCGGCGCCGCGGCCACCGCCAGGTGCAGCCGGCCGGGCGGTGCCAGCTGGCCAGCCAGCAGGGCCAGTTCGGTGATCAGGAAACCAACCGGAATCGCCAGCCCCGGCGCCAGCGGCAAAGCGGCCGCCGTGCAAACGACCGTCACCTTGTCATGACGGGTCGAAACCAGCCCGGCTTCGAGCGCGGCACAGAGTTCGGCCAGCATCCCGGCCAGATCCACACACCCATCGGCTTCGCCCAGATATTGCCAGCGTTGCACCAGCGTGAGCGTCTGGATCTGGGCCTGGATCACGTCGTGCAGCCGGCGCACGGCGGCCGAGGCACTGTCCCGCGCCTGAAGTGCCACCAGGCTGGCAATGATCTGCAGGCTGTTGGTGACCTGGTGATGCAGGTCACGCCGCAAACGCCCCTGCTCGGCCAGCGCCGCCGCCAGATCGGCCGCGCCCGTCTCCGCCGGCGTGGAAGATGATGACAGAGGCGAAGGGCCGATGGCGTTAATCATTATGCATCATGCACCAAGGTGACGTGGATACGAAATACTGTTAGAGTGTAAAAATTAGTTGATGCGGCAGAAATCGCCTGCAGCCACCGTTTTTCGACCATCGCTATTGCGGACAGCCAGCCGAGGAGCGGCAGCGCCCGCGGCTGCATCACCCAAAGGATTTCCGGCGCGCAGCAGGCGTGAACGCCATTCCTGCCGCCTGCCAGCCCCCTTGCCCCGAAAGCATATCATCGTGACCCTTGCTGCCCGCCTTTCCCCCCATCTGCCCGGCCTGCGCCGTTATGCCCGCGCCCTCGTCGGATCGCAGCCAGCCGGTGACGCGCTGGTGGCGGCCACGCTGGCGGCGCTGGTGGCAGATCGCGCTGCGCTGCCGGCCGGCCTTTCGGCGCGGATGGGCCTGTTCCGGGCCTTTCAGATCCAGCACGCCGCAGCGGCTTCGCCCGAAACGGTGCCAGCCGCTGCCAGCGATGACGCCGCCGGCATTGCGGCGGCGCGCTTGGCCGGGCTGGCACCGCTGTCGCGTCAGGCGTTGCTGCTGGGTGCGATGGAGGGATTCGCCCCGGCCGATATCGCCGTCCTGATCAATTGCCCGCTGCCACAGGTCCACGCGCTGACCAGTGCCGCGCTGGCCGATATCGCCCGCCAGACCCGCGCGCGCGTGCTGATCATCGAGGATGAACCGATCATCGCGATGGATATCGAAGCCATTGTCACCGATCTGGGCCACAGCGTCACTGGCATCGCCGCCACACGAGCCGAAGCGCTGGCGCTGGTGGCCGCCGATGCGCCGGGCCTGGTGCTGGCCGATATCCAGTTGCGCGATGGCAGCAGCGGTATCGATGCCGTGCGGCATATCCTGGCCCGGCAGGCAGTGCCGGCGATCTTCATCACCGGCTTTCCGGAACTGCTGCTTACCGGGCAGCGGCCGGAACCGACCTTCCTGATCACCAAGCCTTTTGCCGTGGCCAGCGTGCAGGCCGCCATTGCGCAGGCGCTGTTCTTCGGATCGACGGCATTGCCGCAGGGATGATGGCAGGGGAACCTCGTCGCCGCTGGTGCGTATGGGGCCACATGACAAGCAGTGGAGCCCGATGATGACCGTATCAAACCTGCGCCCCCTGCCCGCCAACGCAACCCCGGCGCTGCGCGATCTGGGCGCCGCGCTGCGCCTCGCCTTTGCCGCGGTCGCCACCGCCCCGCTGCCGCCGCGCCTCCAGGCGCTGCTGGATCAGCTGGGCGATGCGGAAGCGCTGCCTGCCGAAGATCGCTTCAAGGCCGATCTTGCCGCCGCCATTCCGCACTTGCGCGCCTATGGCCGGTCATTGTCGGGGAACGCCGATCTGGCCGATGATCTGGTGCAGGAAACCATGTTGAAGGCCTGGATGGCGCGCGATCGCTTTGTCGCCGGATCCAGCATGCGGGCCTGGACCCATGTCATCCTGCGCAACGCCTATTTCTCGATTGCCCGCCGGGCCCGCTTCAAGGGCGAATGGGATGAACATGGCGCCGATCTGTTGCTGGCGGTGCCGCCAGCCCAGGAAGGCCATGTCGCCCTTGCCGACATGCAGCGCGCGTTGATGCAGCTGCCGGCCCCGCAGCGCGAGGCGCTGATCCTGATCGGTGCCAGCGGCATGAGCTGCGAGGAGGTGGCGGCGATCAGCAACTGTGCGGTGGGCACGGTGAAAAGCCGGGTTGCCCGCGCCCGCATGGCGTTGCGCCAGCTGCTTGATGGCGGCCAATTGGCCCTATCACGCGCCGATGGCCCGGCGGGGGCGCAGAGTGCGCTGAATCAGATCATGCGCCAGGCGCAGCAACTCACGGCGCAACGCTGAGCGGCTGAACAGGAAAAGGGCACCGGATCAACGTGATCCGATGCCCCTTCCTCCCGTCCAGGAACTGGGTGTTACTTCGGATCCGTGGGTTTCGTCGTGGTGGTCAGCTGATCGGTCTTGGTGGTGGCGCCTACCGTGCCCTCTTCGATGGCATCGGCCTTGGTCTCGCCGCGGTCGCGCACCGCATCGGCGCCTTCGCGCATGGCGTCGGCATTGGCTTCGCCCTTGTTCTCAACCACATCAGCCTTGTTTTCGATATCGGCGGCAGCAGCGTCGCTGGTGTTGCGCACGGCATCGGCCTGGGCATCGGTGGTCTTCTTATCGCAGGCGGCCAGGGTCATGGCGGCGGCTAGCATCAGCAGCAGCGGGGTCGGTTTCAATCGCATGGAAATATACTCCTGTTGGACAGTCGGTAGACGATAAACGCAAGGCTACGGGAAAGGTTCCATCGCCGGGCGCAGATGTGTCGTTTTCAGGCGACGGGGTCGGCCATGCGCGGCATGTCGTCGGCAACCGCCTGGCGATCGGCGCAGATGCAGGCATCAAGCTCATCAAGGTCGATCGGCACCATGCGGGTGGACAGCGCGGGCCGGCCCAGTGCCGGCACCTGCAGCTGCGCCAGCACGGTGCGATAAGTGGTAAAGCTGAGGCCGCACAGCTCCTCCTCGTCGGTGATCAGCCGGTAGGTGCCGGCGGGCAGCGGCCCGTCCAGCCCCGGCAACCGGAACGGATGCAGGAACTGGACTTTGGCCTGGCAGGTGCGGGTCATCATGATGCGTTCTCCGGTTCGGCGCTGGGCGATGATCAGGCGCGCCGGCGGCCGCTGATCAGGTTCATCACGAAGATGACCAGCGCGAGCACGAGCAGGATGTGGATGAGCCCACCCAGCGTATAGGAGGCGGAGAGGAGACCAACGGCCCACAGCACCAACAAGATCAATATGAGGCCATAAAGCATGTCATCTCTCCTTGGTTTGGTTCAGGCGCCGTTCGGTTTCGACTTGCGATCCTGGTCATCCGACGGCTTTTGCGCATCCGGCTGCTGGCGGGCTGAAGCGGGCGGCGGGGCCAACCCCGCGTATCCGGTTCCGGCGCCGTCAGCGGCAACGTACGTTCTTGCGATCGATCGAACGGCCCACGGCCCCGCCGGCAACGGCGCCCAATATGGTGCCCAACATATCGGAACCGCCTGGCGCGATAACATTGCCCAGCACGCCGCCGGCGACCGCGCCCACGATCAGCCCGGTGCTGCCATCGGAACGGCGGCAGTAATAACGCCCGTCCTGGCCGCGATACACACGGTCGTTCGCGCCCAGCCGGCGCTCCCGATAGCGGGGGCCATCCTGATAATAGCGGCCGGGATCATAGTTGCCGTACTGCGGATCGGGGCGATTATAGTCGTAGCTGCGCCATTGGCGCTGCGGCCGCTGATCAGACATGTCTGCCATGCAGCCACTGATCAGGATTGATGCCGCGACGGCACCCAGTGCGATTTTCATCGCCATTCTCCTTCTGCCCCGGCGATGTCCGCATCTGGAAATCGCCGCCAAGGCGGTGGCCGCAGTGTTTCGGCCTTGCCCGCCAGACCGTGCAAACATCGCGCCAGCCAGCCGGATTGACGAGCGCCGGAATCTACCCTCGGGAATCCCTGAGGGTGTCAGGCGCGGGCCACGAAACCGGCATTCACTTGAGTATTAACCGATGCTGCCGCCGGTAATTGCGGTCCGATAAGACATTTACACTGCCCCGGTCAGACCCCCCGGTCGCCCCCCTGGACGCCGGCACCGGGGCAGTACACTTGGCAATCGCTCCGATCCCGCCCAGAACGCATCAACCCGGACATCATGTCATGAGCATCAACAAGAACCGCATCACCGGTGCCGCCAAGCAGGCCGTCGGCGCCACCAAGGAAGCTGTTGGCCACATGGTGGGCGACAAGAGCATGGAAATCTCCGGCAAGGTCGAAAAGGTCGAAGGCAAGCTGCAAAGCGCAGCCGGCAAGGCCAGCGACACGCTGAAAGACCTCGCCAAATCCTGACCCAGCCGGCCGGGCCCGGCCGCTGACGACTGGGGCAAATCAATATATTACGGCATCCTACGGGTTCGACGTGGCATCACCGATGGGATATGCAGGGCTGGTTCCGGCACCCAGTCACATAAGAGAGATGATCATGTGACGAAGAATCGGCCTAAATCCTTGCCTGACAAGGGCAGCGGACCGTCACCACAAGCCAGTCACCGCCAGATGGTGGTGGCCATTGGTGGTTCTGCGGGCGCGCTCGATGCCGTGCGTGGCCTCATCGCCGGGCTGCCAGCCCGCAGCGGCATTGCCTATATCCTCGTCCAGCATCTCGATCCCGATCACCCGTCGCTGCTGGCGGAACTGCTGGTCGATAAAACGCCGTTCCCGGTGGTGGAAGCCAGCGATGGCATGGCGCTGATGCCTGATCGCCTGCACGTCATCCCATCAGGTGCGCGCATCGCCGTGACCGATGGCGTGCTGCAACTCACGCCGGCCACCCAGAACCAGGGCCCGCGCCTTCCCGTTGATTTCCTGCTGCAATCGCTGGCCACTCAGGCTGATCTGCGCGTGATCGCCATCCTGTTGTCGGGCAATGGCGCCGATGGCAGCGCCGGCGTGCGGGCCATCCATGATGCCGGCGGCTATGTGATCGTCCAGGATCCGGCCGAAGCCAGCCACAACAGCATGCCGGCGGCGGCCATTGCCACCGGCTGCGTTGATGCGGTGCTGCCGGTTGCCGCCATGGGCGCGGCCATCATCGATCGCCGCAACCGCGTCCCGCTGCCGGCGATGACGGGGGATGACTGGATCAGCCCGGTGCTGGCGCGACTGAAACAGAGCGGCCATGATTTCCATGGCTACAAGCACGGCACCATGCAGCGCCGCATCGAGCGCCGCGTTCGCATGGTTGGCCGCGACGCCGGCAGCGGCGCCGATGCATTGACCGCCTATGTGGAACGCCTTGGCCATGATGAAGCAGAGCTGCAGGCGCTGGCCAATGATCTGCTGATCAACGTCACCGGTTTCTTCCGCGATCCTGAAGTGTTCAGCACGCTGTCCGGCTCCATCCTGCCCGATCTGGTGCGCCATCACGATGAAACAAGGCCGATCCGGCTGTGGTGTGCCGGCTGCAGCACCGGCGAGGAGGCCTGGTCGCTGGCCATGCTGATTCTGGAAGAGATCGCCCGCAGCCGCCCCACACTGAAATTGCAGCTGTTTGCCACCGATCTCGATCCCGATGCGGTCGCCACCGCACGCCACGGCGTCTATCCCGCCAGCATCGAGAAGGATGTGACCGCCGAGCGGCTGCAACGCTTCTTCATGGCGGATGATCATGGCTGGCGGGTTGGCCCGGCGCTGCAATCCTGCGTGGTGTTTGCCGTCCACGATCTGCTCACCGATCCGCCGTTCAGCCGCATCGACATGATCTCATGCCGCAACCTGTTGATCTATCTGCAGCCCGCCGCGCAGGCCCGCGCCATCAGCCTGTTCCATTTTGCCTTGCGCCCCGGTGGCTTGCTGCTGTTGGGCAAAGCCGAAACCGTGGCGGATCCGGCCGATGCCCCGGCGCCGGCCTTCACCCTGATTTCGCGCCAGGCCCATATCTATCGCCGCAATGCCAGCCATCGCCCGCTGCCGGCCCTCCCTGGCCCGCAAACGCCGCCATGGCCGCTGCCCGGCCTGCCCTCCACCCGGCTGAAGGCGCTGGAGGCGGAACTGGCCAGCATCCGCGCGGAACTGGCCAATGCCGATCGCCGCCCCGGTGACAATGATCCCGAAGAGCAGGCGATCCAGGCCGACACACTGTCGCGCAACCAGGAATATCAGAGCACCAACGAGGAGCTGATCACCTCGCAGGAGGAACTGCAGTCGCTGAACGAGGAACTGGTGGCGCTGAACGGTCAGTTGCAGGAAACCATCGATCGCCAGCGCACCGTGGCCGACGATCTGAACAACATCCTGAACAGCACCAATGTCGCGACCATCTTCCTCGATCTGGACTTGCAGATCCGCTTCTTCACGCCGGCCACGCGGGTGCTGTTCAACATGCTGCCCGGCGATATCGGCCGGCCCTTTACCGATCTGGCGCCGCTCTCCCCTGATCCAAAGCTGGCGGCCGACATCGCGGCGGTGCGCGATGGCCGCCAGCCGCCCGATCGCGAGATCACCGCCACCGATGGCATCTGTTTCAGCCGACGGGTGATGCCCTATCGCGCTCACGACAATCATGCCGAAGGGGTGATCATCACCTATACCGACGTGTCGGAACGCAAGCGCGCCGAACAGGTGATGCTGGAAGCGCGCGAAACCGCCGAAGCCGCCAACCTGGCCAAATCGCGATTCCTGGCCGCTGCCAGCCATGATCTGCGCCAGCCGCTGCAATCACTGGTGCTGTTGCAGGAATTGCTTGCCCGCAAGGTGACCGATCCAGAATGCCGGCTCTTGCTGTCGCGGCTCGAAATCACGCTGGAATCGATGGGGGCGATGCTCGATGGCTTGCTCGACATCAACCGCATCGAAGCCGACGCTGTCGAGATCGCCCCGGGCAGTTTTGCCCTTGAAGGCCTGCTGAGCGAAACCGTGGCTGGCCTGTCGGAACAGGCGGTCGCGGGCAAGCTGAAGCTGCACCACGTGGCGACCGACTGCCACGTGGTGTCCGATCGCCGGCTGTTGGCCGGCATGTTGCGTAACCTGGTGGCCAATGCCCTGAAATACACGGTGAAGGGCGGCGTGCTGCTCGGCGCGCGGCGGCGCGGCAACATGGTGCGGATCGAAGTGTGGGACACCGGCATCGGCATTCCGGCCGAAAAGCTGGAAACCATCTTCCAGCCTTATCAGCAACTGGGGCCGACCCTGATCGATCGCAGCCGTGGTCTTGGCCTTGGCCTGTCCATCGTTCGCAGCCTGGGCGAGATGCTGGGCCATGCCATCGACGTGCGGTCTTGGCCGCAGGACGGGCCGGGCCATGGTTCGGTGTTCAGCATCACCGTGCCACTGGCCACCCCTGACCCGAATGCCCTGCCGGCACCGGAAGCGCCTGCCTTGCCGGCACCGGTTGCGACCGAAGCGCCGCCGATCACCGGCGCGCACATCCTTGCCATCGATGATGATGCCGATCTGCTGGAACTGCTGGCCCAGTTGCTGCGCGGGGCCGGGCACGAGGTGGTGACCGCCCACAATGATATCGAAGCCATTGCCAGCCTGACCGTGCAAACGCCCGATCTGATCATATCGGATTTCCGCCTGATCGGTGGGCGTGACGGCCTGGAACTGGCCCGCGATCTGCGCGCAGCCCTGTTCAAGGCGCACGGCCGCACCGTGCCGGTGATCATGTTGACCGGCGATATCGCGATCGATGCGCTGGTGCGCTTTGCCGCCAACGATATCGTGCGGCTGGCCAAACCGGTGCGTCCGGCCGAACTGCAGGCTGCCATCGCCACGGCGCTGAACCATGTCACTGCCGAAACGCCGGCTCCTGCTGCTCCGCTGAACGGCGCCGATGTGCTGGTTCAGGTGATCGATGATGATCCCCAGATATTGGCCGAATTCGGCCAGTTGCTGGCCGGTGCCGGTATGCCGGCGATGCTGCATGGTTCGGCTGAAGCCTTTCGCGCTGCCTGGAACCCAGGCGACGGCGGCTGCCTGCTGGTCGATGCCGTGCTGCCCGGCGAAAATGGCCTGGATCTGTTGCGCAGCCTCCATGCCGCCGGCACCTTGCCGCCCAGCATCATGATCACCGGCCAGGGCGATATCGGCATGGCGGTGGCGGCGATGAAGGCCGGCGCCGTGGATTTCATCGAAAAGCCGGCATCGGGCGATGCCATCCTTGCCAGCATCCGCCGCGCACTGGCCAGTGCCGGTGCCGCGGGTGATGCCAGCATGAGCACCGAACGGCTGGCAGCCACCGCGCGGCTGGCCACACTCACCCCGCGTCAGCGCCAGGTGATGATGATGGTGCTGGATGGCCACCCCAGCAAGAATATCGCGGCCGATCTCAATCTGAGCCAGCGCACGGTGGAAAATCACCGCGCCGAAATCATGCACCGCAGCGGTTGTAAATCCCTGCCGGAACTGGCGCGGCTGGCGATGGCCGCCGATCCCGGTGGCGCCAGAATCTGACGGAACCGGAACCGACGACCACCGTGCCGCCCATGCTTTGATCGCGTATTCCCCCGGGGGCGGGGGGAATAGCGATCAGGCAGCAACGGTAACCCGGCCGGAACGGCGACGCGCCGTGATGCCAATCAGGCCGAACCCGGCAAGCAACATGGCCCAGGCCGAAGGCTCGGGAATCGCATCGGGGTCGACTCCACCATCCGAACCGGCGAACGAGCCGGCGATATTGGCATCAAACGGCGTCCCAAAGCCATTGGCCGCGACGGTGAACGCCGGCGACAGCGCCGTGAACGCCAGCGAGAAGTCCCTGAAATCAAAGGTCGGCAGGGTCAGCACGTTGGACGTATAGCTGATCGGATTGCTGGGATCGGTAGAGATCAGGCTGGCCGAACCGCCGGTGCCATCAAAGCTGAAGGTGGCGTTGACGAAATTGACGTCAAGATAGGCGGTGGTGAGATCGCCAAAGCGGATGTTGCCGGACCAACCGAGCTGCTGGAATTGCGGACCAGTGTTGGTGACCGCGGCCATCGAGGTTGCCGCCATCGTCATGGTGGTCGGATAGAAGCCAAGCGGGCCGAAGGCGCTGATCACGAAGAAGATCGGCGATTCGGTAATGGTCAGGCTGTTGCCGCCAGTGATCGAACCATATCGAACAATCTTGCTGGAGGACTGCTGGGTGAACTGCGCGAACGTCACTGAGTCGGTGTCGACAGCCAGGGCTGGTGCAGCAAGCAGGGTTGCTGCGAGCGCCGCGCCGGCGATGTTTCGAAATGGTCTCATGAGGAAAGCCCCTTGGCCGCTGCTCCGCCGGAATGACGGAACGATGCATGATCGTGACCTGGGCTGGCTGCCGCAGACAGCGCCGGAATCTACCGCACCGCATTAATCAAGTGCTAAGGAATTACCGCAAATTGCCGGCCTGGGTCGTCGCGGCACGGTTGACTCGATGACGCCCGCATCCCATACTCGCAAGTATCTGCGGGGGCGGTTAATCTCATGCTTCTCCATCGTCTCGTCGAACCGATGTGATGCGAAGTTCAGATCTCTCTTCGGGATCGAACGTCAGCAGTGCCTCTGCGAGCAGCAAGCTCGTTCATCTTGAATGCGCCCGCGGCATTGCTTCGGTGATCGTGATCTTCAATCATTTCTGTGTCGCATTTTTGCCCGGCATGAAGACGTCGTTCATGAATGGTGGGCTGCAACTCACACCGGTCTATTTCATCCTGAACGGTTCCGGCGCAGTCATTTTTTTCTTTCTGCTGTCAGGATTTGTGCTGACCCAGGGGTTCTTCCGCAACCCCGCTCCGGTTGCGCTGCTGCGATCAGTGATCAAGCGTCTGCCGCGGCTGATGCTGCCGGTTTCGGTGACGATCATGGCCGGCTTTCTGATCCTGAAATCCGGATCGGCGCCCTATCAACTGGCCGCCGAGATCAGCGGATCGCAATGGCTCCACGATTTCGGCAATGCGAAATTTCCGCAAGGCTTTACGCCAACACTCGCGTCCGCCGTTCAGCAGTTTCTGTCTGTCTTCCTGTTTTCCAACAACAGCTACTACAACAGCAATCTGTGGACGATGCGGGACGAGTTTCTGGGCAGTCTGCTGGTTTTCGCGATCTCGGCGGTCTTCCTCTATCGGCGCTTCAGGGCCGCGTCGGTGATGATCCCTGCCCACCTTGGGCTGATCGTGGCGTCTTTCTTCCTGCACATCGCGTTCGTGCCCTTCCTCGTCGGTTCGGGCCTGGCCTATCTGATGGTGGTGCAGAATTTGACCTTCACCGTTTCCAACCGACAGGCCATCGTCCTGCTCTGCGCAGCGGCGATGGCGTTTTCGGTTGATAATCTGCCCGTTGTCGGGATCTTGCCGGCTGTGTTCGGTTCCGTGCTGGTGATGGTGGCGCTGCTGGGCAACGCGGGCCTGGCCGAAAAACTGTCCGGCAAATATGGGCTGCTGCTCGGGCAATTGTCGTTCCCGCTCTATCTTGTCCACACGCTCGTCATCATGTTGCTGGCAAGTGCCGTGGTCGTGTGGCTGACAGGCCTGGGGATCAGTTATGGGGTGGTTGTCCTGGTGGCGTTCGCTGTCACGCTGGCTGCAACGGCCGTGTTCAGCATGCCGCTGGTCCGCCTCGAATCCTTCTGGGTTCCGTGGTTGAATGGCTACGTCAGGGACGTGACCAAACTCCCTGCCAGGCTTCAGCACTGAAGCCTGGGCACCGCCCGCTCAGCGAGAACAATCGTCGCCCGGCCCAGTCGCCGAACCCGTCGCGGCTTCCCCGCGATCCAGCCGGTATACATCGTCGAACAACCGCAGCGTGCCATCATCAGCCACTTCGGCGGTGAAATAGCCGACGATTACCGGCAGCGGTTCCGCCAGTGGCAGGCGCTGGGTGTCGGGGTTGATCTCGCGCACGGTGTTCAGGCTGTCGCGGCTGGTGGGCTCACCAAGCAAGGCCGCAGCAAAGGCGAAGGGATCGTCCACCCGGATGCACCCGTGGCTGAAAGCGCGTTTCTCCTTCTCGAACAGCTGGCGCGAGGGCGTGTCGTGAATGCCCACGCTGTAGGGGTTGCGGAAATCCAGTTTCATCAAGCCCAACTGGTTGTGGGGCCCAGGCCGTTGGCGATAACGATCGCCGTCGCGCACATAACCTTGGGCCGCGGCCTTCTTCGGATTGCGCGCCACCAACCGGCCAACGCTTTCCGCCACGATGCTTTTCGGCACCTCCCACCACGGATTGAGGATCACGCCGGTCACACTGCCGGCAAAGCGCGGCGTGGGCGTTTTCGGCTTGCCCACGATCGCACGCCACGTGCCCGTGCGCAGATGCCCGTCATACAGGCTGATCTCGAAGGCCGGGATGTTGACCAGCAGCCAGCGGCCGGCAGATGGCGCCGGTAATAACTGCCAGCGCGCCAGGCTGGCCGTCACCTTCAGCCGGGCTTCGGCGTCCAGCGGCGCGGTATCGACAGCGGCCAAACGCTCCGCTGGCGATGCAGGCGGCGGTGCGGCCGGCTGGGCACAAGCGACTGCTGAGAGCGCAAGACTGCCCACAAGGGCCGCCAGAACGGTTATTGGCCGACGATTCGGGGCAGTTGGGCGATGCATCACTGTAATACGCCACATGGTGGCTTATGTTCCCAATCGATGGCTATCCGTGAAAACCCTCTCTCCCGCCGCGCCGTCCTTGGTGGTGCAGCACTTGGCAGTGCGGCCCTTGCCGCCGCCGGCCCCGCGCTCGCTTCGCTGCCCCACGCCGCTGCCCCGCATCCGCGCCTGCTTGAACGCGCCCGCGACGCCTTTGCGCGCCACGGCAGCCGCATCAGCGCCCGCGATGTCGTCGCCATCGCTGATTACAGCCTGCACAGCGCCTTCCCGCGCTTCTTCCTGTTTGCGCCGGAAAGCGGCCGGGTGACGGCCCTGCGCGTCTCCCACGGTCGCGGCTCCGATCCGGCGCACAGCGGCTATCTGCAGCGTTTCTCCGCCCAGCCCGGTTCGGCCGCCAGCAGCGCTGGCGCCTATCTCACCGGGGCGGCTTACATTGGCCAGCATGGCCGCTCGCGCCGGCTGATCGGGCTCGAACCGGAAAACGGCACGGCGGAAAGCCGCGCCATCGTCATCCACGGCGCCTGGTATTGCGAACCGCAGGTGCTGAAGCAGACCGGCAAGCTGGGCCGCAGCGAAGGCTGTTTTGCCTTCAGCCAAAGCGACGTCGAACTGGTGCTCGAACGGCTCGGCCCCGGCCACCTGCTCTATTCGGGCCGCGCCTGAACAAAGAAAAAGCGGCGCTTCTCGGGGGAGAAGCGCCGCTCCGATCCAGCCCTTGCAGGGCCGGCTCTAGCCTTACTTGCCGACGCGGTCGCGGTTCATCACCTTGGTCCACGCCTTGGCAAAATCGCTGACCATCTGCTTGTGGCCATCGGCAGCGCCATAGACCTCGGCCACCGCACGCAGTTCCGAATGGCTGCCGAACAGCAGATCCACCGGGCTTGCCGTCCACTTCTTGGCACCCGTGGTACGGTCAACACCGTCGTACAGGCCTTCGGTGGCGGACTTCTGCCACTTGGTTTCCATGCCGAGCAGGCCCACGAACCAATCATTGGTCAGCACGCCCGGCTTGGCGGTGAACACGCCCACCCTGCTGGCGCCGGCGTTGGCATCCAGCACGCGCAGGCCGCCCACCAGCACGGTCATTTCCGGCACGGTCACGCCGAGCAGGTTGGCACGATCGATCAGGCCTTGCGTCGGGTTGTAGAAGCTGTCCGCCGTCCAATAGTTGCGGAAACCATCGGCCTTGGGCTCCAGCGCGGCAAAGCTGGCCACGTCGGTTTGCGCCTGTGACGCATCGGTGCGGCCCGGCGTGAAGGCCAGCGTGATCGCAACGCCAGCATCAGCCGCGGCCTTTTCCACCGCAGCATTGCCGGCCAGCACGATCAGATCGGCCATGCTGATCTTGCGGGCACCGACCTTGTTGAAATCGGCCTGCACCTTGCTCAGAACAGGCAGCACCTTGGCCAGTTCGGCCGGGTTGTTGATCGCCCAATCCTTCTGCGGGGCAAGCCGCAGCCGGCCGCCGTTCACACCACCACGGCCATCGGTGCCGCGATAGGAGGCCGCCGCCGCCCAGGCGGTGCGGACGAGTTCCGGCACGGTCAGGCCGCTGGCCAGAACGTTCGCCTTCAGGGTCGCCACGTCGGCATCGTTCACCAGCGGGTGATCAACCGCCGGCACCGGATCCTGCCAGCTCAGCACTTCCTTGGGCGCATCCGGGCCGATGTAACGGGCGCGCGGGCCCATGTCGCGGTGGGTCAGCTTGAACCAGGCGCGGGCGAAGGCATCTTCGAACGCCTTGGGGTTCTTCAACCAGTTCTGCGTGATCTTCTTGTAGGAAGGATCGGTGCGCAGCGCCAAGTCCGTCGTGAACATGATCGGCGCGTGATAAACACCCTCGCGGTGGGCATCGGGCACGAACTTCTGGTCCTTGGCGTCCTTGGGCTCCCACTGGATGGCGCCGGCCGGGCTCTTGGTCTGCACCCATTCGAACCGGTACAGATTTTCCAGATATTGCATCGTCCACTGGGTCGGGGCCGAGGTCCAGGCGCCTTCCAGGCCGGACGTGATGGTATCGGCGCCCTTGCCGGTGCCCATCTTGTTTTCCCAGCCAAAGCCCTGCTTTTCAAGGGCTTCAGCGGCCGGCTCCTTGCCCACGTTGGTGGCGCTGCCGGCACCGTGCGCCTTGCCGAAGGTGTGGCCACCGGCGATCAGCGCGGCGGTTTCCTCGTCGTTCATCGCCATGCGGCCAAAGGTTTCGCGGATGTCATTGGCGGCCAGCTGCGGATCAGGCACGCCGTTCGGGCCTTCCGGGTTCACATAGATCAGGCCCATCTGCACGGCGCCCAGCGGGCCCGCCAGCTTGCGGCCAGCGCTGTAACGCTTGTCGTCCAGCATCTTGTTTTCCGGGCCCCAATAAACCTTGTCGGCTTCCCAATCATCGGTGCGGCCACCGGCAAAGCCGAACGGCTTGAAGCCCATGGTTTCAAGGCTCACGTTGCCGGCCAGCACCATCAGATCGGCCCAGCTCAGCGCGCGGCCATATTTGGCCTTCACCGGCCACAACAGGCGGCGGGCCTTGTCGAGGTTGCCGTTGTCCGGCCACGAGTTCAGCGGTTCAAAGCGCTGCTGGCCACCACCGGCGCCGCCGCGGCCATCGGCGATGCGATAGGTGCCGGCGCTGTGCCAGGCCATGCGGATGAAGAACGGGCCGTAATTGCCATAATCAGCCGGCCACCAGGGCTGGGTGGTGGTCAGCACCTTGGCGATATCGGCCTTCACCGCCTTCAGATCGAGCTTGGAAAATTGGGCCGCATAATCGAAATCCGGGCCGTAGGGATTGGATTGCGGCGCCTGCCCACGCAGCGGGGAGAGATCGACCAGTTCCGGCCACCAGAATTGCGGCGTGGTGTTGCCGCTCATGCTGGATTCCATGGCAGTGGCGCTGCCGGCGCTCAGGCCGGCAATGGCCAGTGCGACGATCGATGCGAATGAACGTGACATCGTGTTTCTCTCCCTCTGGTGCAATCCGGGCTTAACCCGATGGCAGCGTCCATAGGCTCCGGCATTCAAATCAAGAAATTGATTGTTCCCCCAGCTGCAATCGAAAAAATCGCTAAGCCAAAACGAAAAAGGGCCGGCCCTGCGGCCAGCCCCTTCACACCCCGATGGGAAACGCCGGATCAATCCTTGGCGCGTTCCACATAGCTGCTGTCGTCGGTGTTGATCACGATGCGCGTGCCGGCTTCGATGTGCGGCGGCACCATCACGCGGGCGCCGGATTCCACGATCGCCGGCTTGTAGCTCGACGATGCGGTCTGCCCCTTCACCACCGGTTCGGTCGAAAGGATGGCCATTGTCACGCGGGTCGGCAGGGTGATGGTGATGGCCTTGCCGTCGAACATCAGGATCTTGCACTCGGCATTTTCCTGCAAGAATCCGATACCATCGCCGATCATCGCCTCGGTCAGGCTGATCTGATCGTAATTCTCGTTGTTGATGAAGATATACTCGTCCCCATCCTTGTAGAGATAATTGTGCGGCACTTCCTCCACGAACGCCTTTTCCAGGGTATCCGTGGTCTTCACCGTGATCACCGTCTTCACGCCATCGGTGATGCGGCGCATGTCGATGGTGGTGGTGGGCGTGCCCTTGCCGGGGCGGAAGGTTTCGGCCTTCAGCACGACATAGAGATGGCCATCCTCATGCTCGATGACCTGACCCTTGCGGAAATTGCTCGCGATTTCCTTGACCATAACTTCCCCTATGCGCGATGGCGCTGAAACATGCGCAGCCGTTAGGGCAAGGCGCTTGCCTTGTTCAAGGAAAATCATCTTGCCCCGCCCGTTCTGGCACGCCGACATCCACGCCGATCGCCGCCCGTTCCTGATCGGGCGGGGCCGCGTCAAAGCCGCGCTGGCCGGCTGGTTTGCTGATCAGGGTTTCATCACGGTGGAATGCGGCGCGGTGCAGATCAGCCCGGGCAACGAGACACATCTGCACGGCTTCCCCGTGCAATGGCGCCCCGAAGGCGGGAGCGAGCAAACACTCTACCTCCACACCAGCCCCGAATTCGCCGCCAAGAAACTGCTGGCCGCCGGTGAAGCGATGATCGTCGATTTCGCCCGCGTCTGGCGCAATGGCGAACAGGGCCCGCTGCACGCCCCCGAATTCACTATGGTGGAATGGTATCGCGCCCACGCCGACTGGACCGCCGTGATCGCCGACACGCTGGCGCTGGCCCGCACCGCGCAGGCTGCCGGCGGCAATGGCACACTCAGCTGGCGCGACCGCCACTGCGATGCGATGGCCGAACCGGAAATGATCAGCTGTGAACAGGCCTTCGCGCGCCACGCCGGCATCGATCTTGCCGCCTGCCTCGACAACCGCGACGCACTGGCCGCTGAAGTCGCCCGCATCGGCCTCGACGTGCGCGCGGACGACACGTGGAGCGACCTGTTCAGCAAGGTCATCGTGACCATCGAACCAAAACTGGGCGACGGCCGCCTCAGCTTCCTCACCCACTATCCGGTCTGCGAAGCCGCGCTCGCCCGCCCCTGCCCCACCGATCCACGCTGGGCCGAACGGTTCGAAGCCTATGCCTGCGGCGTTGAACTCGCCAACGGCTTCGGCGAACTGACCGACGCCGCCGAACAACGCCGCCGTTTTGTCGCCGACATGGACGAGAAGCAACGCCTCTACGGCCGCCGCTACCCCATCGACGAGGATTTCATCGCCGCCCTGGACCACATGCCGCCGGCCAGCGGCGTCGCGCTGGGCTTCGACCGCCTCGCCTTGCTGGCCCTGGGCGGCACCGATATCAGACAGGTGATCTGGACGCCGTTCCCCGGCTGAAGAAGCCCAGCTTCACCGCCGGCATCATGAACAGTGCCACAAACGCCGTGTTGCTCACCGCATTGAGCGGAAACCCCGTCGCCACCGACAGCACGCTATCCACCACGAACCAGATCAACACCGCCCGGCTCAGCCCGCGCCACACCGCCACATCGGCCCCGCACGCGCGATACACGGCCAGCATCGCACAGCCCCAGCCCAGCATCACCGCGCCCACCAAACTCACCGAAATCCGCATCCCCGGCGCATCAAAGTGGGATGCATCCACCACGCCACCGCTCACCACCCAATAGAACAGCCCCGCCCCCGCATCGGGCCCCGGCACCCCCGCCGCGGAAAACAAACACCCGAACCCAATCACCATCCACACCCAGGCGTGCAGGCAATTTTCCCAGAAAGCGTTTGTCATTGCCGGGTCTCCCTTGGCTGTTGATGGATCAAGGCTGCGCTCATAGGATGAGCGCCGCAATTACCGGACGGGTAGGGGCTGAACGCCCTTGGATCAGACCGGACTTCAAGGGGGAGACGCATCATGCTGCAAGCGATTGGTCTTAGTGCTGCACTGCTGGCATCGGTGAGCGCGGGGGTGAGCGCGGCTCAGGAGGTTCCCGAAATCCGCTTCGACGCGGTTGATTTCCTGAAACCCCCGGCCGATCTGCACATGGGCGAAGTGGCCGGCGTTGCACTCGGCAAGGCGGGCCAGGTTTACGTCTTCCAGCGCGGCAACACCCAGGGCCCGGCCTATGCCGCCGCCGCTGCCCAATTGCTCGAATTCGATGCAAATGGCCGCCTTGTGCGCGAGATCGGGCACAATCTCTACGCCTGGTCCTATGCCCATGCGACGCGCGTCGATGCCGGCGGCAACATCTGGGTGGCCGACAAGGGATCGAACATGGTGGTGAAGTTCGCGCCCAGCGGACGCGTTGCCATGGTCTTCGGCCGCAAACCTGAAGCCAGCGATGAAAACGCGCGGCCACTGGAACACCCCAAGCCGCCGCTGCCCGCCGTTGATGGCCAGTTCCGCGAAGTGACCGACATGGCGTGGGACAGCCAGGGCAACACCTATATCAGCGACGGCTATATCAATTCGCGCGTCGCCAAGGTGGCGCCCGATGGCCGCTGGCTGGGAAGCTGGGGCAGTTTCGGCAGCGCACCCGGCCAGTTCAACACGCTGCATTCGATTGCCGTCGATGCGCGGGATGAAGTCTATGTCGCCGATCGCGGCAACCGGCGCATCCAGGTGTTCGATACCGCCGGCACCCTGCTGCGGATCATCCAGATCAATGTCCCCTCCCCCGCCGACGCCCCGGTGGCAATCGGCAACCGCCCGGTCGTGCCCCCCGCCGGCGCCGACGCCGCCGCAACCAAGACGATGATGCCCGGCGCGCCATGGGCCTTGTGCATCACCCCGCGCGACAAGGCCGGCAAGCAGCTATTGTATGTCGCCGATGCCTGGCCGGGCCGGATCTACAAGCTGTCGCTGGATGGCAAGGTGCTGGGCTGGCTCGGCGGGTCGGGCAAGCAGATCAAGCAATTTGGCTGGATCCACGAAATCGCCTGCCCGTCAGAAAATGAGCTGTACGTCGCCGAACTGCTCAACTGGCGACTGCAGAAGCTGACGCTGCGTCCCTAGCCGCGCATTGAAAGACGGCTCCCAAAGCCCAACTTCACTGCTCCCCGCCGCGCGTTGTTCTACGGCACAAGGGGAGGCACATGAAGAATCGCGGTCGTTCCCGGGCCATCGGCGTACGCAAGTTCGCCACCGGTCGACCGGGCCAGCATCGGCATCAGCCGCGACCCGGAACCTGTGTTCGCCTCGGCTGGCCGGCCAACCCCATCGTCGGCCACCGTCAGGCAATAGCCGGCGCCCTCGGATGCCAATGTGACGTGAATTGTGCCGCGACCATCCGGAAACGCATGTTTCAAGGCATTGGTCACAAGCTCGTTGACGATCAAGCCGCTGCTCACGGCATGATCGGCCGGCAGGTGAACAGGCTTGAGATCGGACGTGATGGAAACGCCCGGCAGATTTTCCGCCTGCGCGCGGGCGGCCACCAACACTTCCTCGATCAATGTCGCCAGATCACGCGATCTGATGTCGTTGCCGGTGTGCCGCAACTTCCTGTGAACACTGGCCAGAACATGGAGCCGGTTGCTTGCCCGCTCAAGCGCCTCTGTGGCCTGACCTGGCGCGATGCGATTGGCCTCGATCGTCAGAATGGCCACGGCCAGCTGAAAATTGTTCATCGTCCTGTGGTCAAGCTCCTCGATGGCCAGTTCCAGATCGGCAATCCGCAGTGCATCGAGTTCGATGATCCGGCGCTTGCTCACTTGAAACTTGTGCACGATCAACAGCAACACCAACTCGGAAGCAGTGGCAACAACAAGGGAGACACCCGCCGCGACACTCGGCAACCAAAATGAATTTTGTACTGGCATCAACACATACCAGATGATGATCTGGCACGTTAGCAATGTTACCAGGCCGGCGCGCCAATTGGAAACCAGGGTGGCCGCAACCACAGCTGGATACACCAACGGGAAAATAATCACACCATGCCAGAATTGTTCAATAATCATCCTCGCCGCGACAGCCATCGCTGCAAAGGCAAGCCCAATCAGCACGTCGTGTGCCAAATTCAGGGTGTTTTTCCGCAGATGAAACCTCGTTGCACAGTGAACATCAGATCAACGCAACGATTACATCGGCTGCGGGTTATCACATCTTATGACAATCTGCCACGGCCAATTGCCCATACGGTGAATCTACTCATCAGTTTGGGCGCGCTCGAACGCCAATACTTGAATTAACGCCCTCTGAAAATATTGGCGAATCGCCTGTTCGCGGTGTGTCCGGCAGGCCGCCCGCTGCTTTCCGGCATCGGCGTCATCGCTGTCCTTACCTCCCACATCATTGCGCGACTGCGCCAACCTGCCATCATCGTGCCATGGCAACCCGTCCCGACACATCTGATCCCGGCCCGTTCGGCACTGCATTGAAAGCGGCACGCAGCGGCAGGCGGGTGAGCCAGTTGATGTTGTCGCTGGATGCCGGGGTGAGTGCGCGGCACCTGTCGTTCCTGGAATCGGGGCGGGCCAGCCCAAGCCGTGAGATGGTTCTGACCCTGGCCGAAGCGCTGGCCTTGCCGCTGTCGGCGCGCAACCATCTGCTGAATACGGCGGGATTTGCCAGCGCCTATCCCGCCTCGCCGCTGGCATCGGAGGCGATTGCGCCGTTCCGGGCGATCCTGAGCACGATGATGGAGAACCATGCGCCCTTCCCGGCCCTGCTGTGTGATCGGCACTGGAATGTGCTGGAAGCCAGCGCGTCTGCCGCCGCCATGCTGAGCCCCTTGCTGGAGGGGTGGCACGGGCCGCCCAACGTCTTCCGCCTCACCGCCTGTCACCCGCGGGCGCCCGAATTGATCGCCAATCTGCCCGAAGTGCTGCACGAAAGCCTGGAGCGGTTGGCGTTGGAGCAATCAGTGGCCGGCGATGATCCAGTGCTGGCCGATCTGATCGCCGTCACCCGCGCGGCGGCGGCGAAGCATCCCTATCGCGCCGCGCGCACCCGATCACCCGTGCTGCCGGTGGTGTTTCGCGGGCCGGCGGGGTTGATGAGCTTCCTGTCGGTGGTGGCCCAGTGCGGCACCAGCGAGGATGTCACCGTGCGCGATCTGCGGCTGGAGTTGCTGTTTCCGGCGGATGAGGCGACGCGAGCAGCGTTCAGCTGACGCGGATCACGCACTTCCCCTCGATCCGCCCTTCCCCCATCGCCGCAAAGGCCGCGCGCACGTGGGACAGCGGCAATTCCAGCCCGATGTGCGGCCGCATGTGCACCGCCCGCGCATCGATCTCCTGAATGTGCCGCACCCCGGCTGCCGGGTCCTGCCGGCCCTGTTCACCGGCGCGCACGCCGATCAAGGCGATCTCCTTCAGCAGCAGGCGGTTCAAGGGCACGCTTTCTCCGCGCCCGCCGACAAACCCGATGATCGCATAACGCCCACCGCGACGCAGGGACTTCACCAGCGGCATCACCAGTGGCCCGGCGACCGGATCGAACACCAGATCGATATCCTTCACCGGGATCTGCGGATGCTCACGATCTACCAGATAAGCCTCCTGCGCCCCAGCCTCGCGCGCCAGTTGCAGCCGCGCTTCGGAGGACGCCACCGCCACCACGTGGGCGCCAAGATGCACCGCCAATTGCACCGCCGCCCGGCCCATACCGCCACCGGCGCCGGTCACCAGCACACGCTCTCCGGGTTGCAAGCGCCCGCGCTCAACGAGCCCCACCCAGGCGGTGAGCGCACCCACGGTGAAGGCGGCGGCTTCGGCCATGGTCAGGCCTTCAGGAACCGGACGCAGGCCGCGCGCCGGCAGGGTGATCCGCTCTGCCATCAGACCGCTGCGCGCGCCGAGCATCACGGCCTGCCCCACCAGCGCCTCCGCCCCCGGCCCGGCAGCAATCACAGTGCCACTGCCTTCTGTGCCGGGGATGAACGGCAGGTCGGGTTTGAACTGGTAGCCGCCTTGCAGCATCAGATAATCGGGAAAATTCAGGCTGGCATGGCTGATGGCCACCAGCACTTCGCCCGGGCCGGGTGCATGCGGTTCCGGCCAATCATCGTGGAGCGCGAGGCCCGACAGATCGGGCGACAGGGTGGAGCAAACAGCGGCGCGCATCTTATCCCCGGAACTGCGGCTTGCGCCGCTCAACGAAAGCGGTGGCGCCTTCGGCGAAATCGGCACCCGAAAACGCCGCAGCAAAGATCGCCAGCGTTTCGGCATCGTCCGCCGTCTGCCCATCCAGCACGCGGCGCACAAAGCCCTTTGCCGCCTTGGTCGAATGGCGGGAGGCCGCGACGATCGCATCCTTGATGCACGACGGCCCGCCGGCCAGCAGCTCCACCAGGCCAATGCGATGCGCCTCATCGGCATCCAGCAATTGCCCGGAAAACAGCATGCGCTTGGCCTGCCCCGGTCCGACCAGATCGATCAGCAATTTCACATCGTGCAGCGGATAGACGATGCCCAGTTTCGACGGTGTGATGCCGAACCGCGCCGAGGCCGTCGCGATGCGCAGATCGCAGGCCAGTGCCAGGCCGCAGCCGCCGCCCACGGCATCGCCTTCCACCCAGGCGATGGTGGGCAACGGAAAGCGCGTCAGATCATGCTGCGCCTTGTTGATCGCGGCCTGGTTGGCGGCCAGCCATTCGGCATCGTCCTTGTTGGCAAGCAGCTCGGGGATATCGGCCCCGGCGCAAAACGCCCCGCCAGGATGCGCGGCCTGCACCAGCAGCAGGCGCAGATCGGGCAGGCTGGCGGCCTGTTCCAGCAGCCGCGGCAGCGCGTGCCACATGGCCAGCGTGAAGGCGTTGCGCTTGTCGGCGCGGTCGATCAGCAGCCGGGCGATGGGGCCATCATGTTCCAGGCGCAGGCTCATGGCGCGTCTCCTTGCAATGGCGGCACTGGGCCGGGCGTGTAAGTCTCCCCGGCGAAACGGATGGCCGGCGCGATGTGGACACCGTTCAGCAGGCCGCGTTCGGCGATATGAGGTTGGGCAAAGGCCTCGGCGAAATCCAGCACCGGGGCATAGGCGACATCCAGATCGGCCATATACGCATCCCATTCATCGCGGCTGCGGGTGCGGAACGTTTCGCGCAGGAAGGCGATCAGCGGGGCCTGCGCTGGGCCGGCCTCGGCTTCGGCCAGCGCGATCAGATCGGGCCGGCCCAGCGCGGTGAGCAGCGCGCGGGCAAACTTGATCTCGCGCCCGCCCAGCGCGACATGGCGGCCATCTTCGGTGTCATAGACATTGTAGAACGCCGCCCCGCCCAGCGAGCGCTGATTGTCCGAACGCGGGCTTGGCCCACCCGCCAGGGCACTGCCGGCGATATGGGCGCCCCACGGCAACAGGCTGTCGAACATGGCGATATCGATGTAATCGCCCTGCCCGGTCTTCTCGCGGCCGATCAGCGCCATCAGCACGGCGGCCAGCCCGGTGAGCCCTGCCGCCACGTCCGCTGCCGGCACGCCGGGCACCGCCGGCGTGCCATCCGGACCATCATTCACGCTCAGGAAGCCGGCCAGCGCCTGCACCGCCATGTCGTGCGCCGGATGATGCGCCAAGGCGCCTGTCTGGCCAAAGGCGGAGATGGAGCAATAGACGATGCGCGGGTTCAGCGCCCGCACGTCGTCCCAGCCAAAGCCGAGCCGCGCCATCACGCCGGGGCGGAAGCCTTCCACGAACACATCGGCACCGCGGATCAGATCGGCCAGCGCCGCCTTGCCCGCCTCGCTCTTCAGATCGAGCACCACGCTCGCCTTGCCGCGATTGAGGTTGGCGAACCAGATGCTGTGGCCGTCTTCGAAGGGCCCCTGCGTGCGCGCAGGATCACCGGCGGCGGGCTCGACCTTGATCACGTCTGCCCCCTGATCGGCCATCATCACGGTCAGCATCGGGCCGGGCAGGAACATGCTGAGATCGATGACGCGGATGCCGGAAAGTTTGCCCATGATGCACTGCACCGCGAAGCGTTGCCGGCGTCAACCTGCGAC
>JAIXQM010000204.1 GCA_027485735.1 Sphingomonadales bacterium
AGCTTGATGGCATAGCTGAAGCCGCCGAGATCCTTGTAGACCACGTCGAGCAGATCGCAGAACGCCGCGATTTCGGCGACGATCTGATCCTGACGGCAGAAGATATGGCCGTCGTCCTGCGTGAACTGGCGCACGCGCATCAGGCCGTGCAGGGCGCCATGGGGTTCGTTGCGGTGGCAGCAGCCCATTTCGGCCATGCGCAGCGGCAGATCGCGATACGATTTGATGCCCTGGCGGAAGATCAGCACGTGCGCCGGGCAGTTCATCGGCTTCAAGGCCATCCACTGCGCGTCGTTGCTCACCACCGGGCCTTCATCCTCGGTATTGGGCACTTCGTCGGGGATGACGAACATGTTCTCGCGATATTTGCCCCAGTGGCCGGATTGTTCCCACTGGCGTGCGTCCATGATCTGCGGGGTTTTCACCTCCTGGTATCCGGCCGGGCCCAGCCGGCGGCGCATATAGGCTTCCAGCTCGCGATAGATGATGAAGCCGCGCGGGTGCCAGAACACGCTGCCATGGGCTTCTTCCTGCAGGTGGAACAGGTCCATCTCGCGGCCCAGCTTGCGGTGATCGCGCTTGGCGGCTTCCTCCAGCCGCAACAGGTGCGCGTCAAGCTGCTTCTTGTTCAGCCAGGCGGTGCCATAGACGCGGCTGAGCATGGCGTTCTTCTGATCGCCGCGCCAATAGGCGCCCGAAACCCGCGTCAGCTTGAAGGCCTGCGGGTCGAGCTTGCCGGTGGAGGGCAGGTGCGGCCCGCGGCACATGTCGAGCCAGTCATCGCCGGACCAATAGACCGTTAGGTCTTCGTCACCCGGCAGTTCGGCGGCCCATTCGGCCTTGAAATTCTCGCCCTGCTGCTTCCAGCGGCTGATCAGTTGCGCGCGGCTCCACGCTTCGCGGCGCAGCGGCTTGTCGGCCTTGATGATGGCGCGCATCGCCTCCTCGATGGCCGGCAGGTCGTCTTCGGTGAAGGGGCCACGGCCGGGAGCAGGGGCGAAGTCGTAATAGAAGCCATCGTCTGTCGATGGGCCAAAGGTGATCTGCGTACCGGGGAACAAGCCCTGCACCGCTTCGGCCAGCACGTGCGCGAAATCGTGGCGCGCCAGTTCCAGCGCATCGGCTTCATCGCGCACCGTCACCAGCGCTAGAGCCGAATCCCGCTCGATCGGGCGCGACAGATCGACGATCTCGCCATCCAGCTTCGCGGCCAGGGCCGCCTTGGCCAGACCCGGGCCAATGCTGGCCGCCACGTCCGCACCGGTGGTGCCGCGCGTCACCTGGCGCTGCGAACCATCGGGAAGCGTGAGGGTGATGAGGTCGGACATTGGTGGCCTTTGATTGCGAACAGCGCCGCCCAAGCAGCGGCCCGCCGCGCTTAGCCAAAAAAGCGGGCGCCCGCCACCCCCGCCCACCGCTGCCCGCGCGTGCCAGGCTTGCAGGGAGCGGTTGCTTGGCGACTTGCAGTCATGGCCGTGTCTTGGCAGGGTTGGTACCAATGTCAGCCCCGCCCGCCCGCCGCAGTGCCAAGAGCCGGCCCCTTTCGGGCCTGTTGCTGTGCGATGGCCGTCGTGACGAGGTGGTGGTGACGGCGCATGAAACGCGGCTGGTGATCAATGTGGAGGCGAGTATCAGCGCCATCCCCATCGCCCGCGTGCGCCGCGATGAGGGGCTGAACCTGCGCCGCACCGACAACAAGGATTGGCGCATCCGTTTCGATACGCTGCCGCCGCCCGAAAGCTGGGTGCATGATTTGCCGTTGTTGCCGCCGCCCAATCCCTTGCGCCGGCTGGTGGTGATCCTGCTGGCACTGCTGGCCCTGATTGGCACTGCCCTGTGGGCGGTGGGCGGCGACGGTGTCTCGCTGGCCCCACAGTCGCTGCCCGATCTTGCCAAGGTGCTACCCCGGCCGGTGCCGCAATCCTGGTTGGTCTGAGGGGCGAACGGGCACGGTATCCGCGCGGCGGTCCCGGCGGCTGGACGATGCCGCCTGCATCTGCCACGTTCGGCCCAGGGTTGATCTGGGGAAACAGCAATGGAACGCAGGCAATTTCTGGCGGGCGCCGCCGCCATGTCCCTCTTGCCCGCGGCCGGTGCCGCAGCGCAGATCCTGCCCGGACCAGGCTTTGGCACGCCGCTGGGCACAAGGCCGTTTGCGCCCGAGGTCTATCGCGCCCGCCGCGCGCGGTTGATGGCGGAGCTGAAGACCGGGCTGGCGGTGATCCATGGCGCCACCGCATTTGGCGCCCCCGACAACACCATCGCCGCGCCCTTTACCCAGAACGGCGACTTCGCCTGGCTCACCGGCATCAGCGACGAGCCGGGGGCGGTTCTGGTGCTGGCGCCCGGCGAGGCGTTCGTGAAGGAGTTTCTGTTCCTGCCGTCGCGTGATGTCGAAACCGAACGTTGGGAGGTGGAGCGGCTGCCGCTGGGCTCGTTGATCGAGCAGCGCACCGGGGTGCAGCGTGTGCAGCGCACGGCGCGGCTGGGCGGGGTGGTTACACAGCTCGCCACACGCGCCAAGGAACTGCATTTCCTGGGACCAGTGGTATCGGCCGATGCGCCAGTGCCGGCAACGCTGGAGCTGTATGGCAAGGTGATGGCCCGCGTGCCCGGCACCAGCATCCGCGATCAGTCCGGCCTGCTCACCCAGATGCGCAGCGTCAAGGAACCGCGCGAACTGGAGTGGTTGAACAAGGCCATGGCCGCCACGCGCGCCGGCCATCTGGCGGCGATGAAGGCCGTGAAACCGGG
>JAIXQM010000105.1 GCA_027485735.1 Sphingomonadales bacterium
GCCGGGTCAACCGTGAACGGCATCAGCCTGGAAACGGCACAATCAAATCTCGATACCAGCATTCTCACCAATCTGGCTGGCAAGACCATCATCCTGGGCGTGATCGATCTGTCTGATCCGGAAGTGGAATCTGCCGAAACCGTCGCCGCTCGCATCCGCCGCGCGCTGCCGCACGTGGACCCGGCAAAGGTGATCGTCGCCCCTGATTGCGGCATGAAGTATCTGCCGCGCGAAACCGCGTTCGGGAAGATGCAGGCCATGGTCGCCGGTGCTGCCATCGTCCGCGCCGAACTGGGTGGCTGAGGGCCGCCTGAAAACCAACGGGTGCAGGGACTGAGTCCCTGCCCACCGGAGGCTTTTCCTTCTACTTCCAAAACATCTTCGTCGCGATTTTAGCGCCTTCGCTCATCGCCTTCATCTTGGCCCACACCACGTCCGGATCGACTCCGCCCGATCCGGCGTGGATGGAAAAGCCGCAATCGATGCCGGCCTGCACATTGTCGCGACCGACAAGGTGGGCATAGCGGGCAATGCGCTGGGCGATGAGTTCGGGGTGTTCGATATAGGGGCTCTGGCACTCGACCACGCCGGGGATCAGCTTCTTGCCCTCGGGCAGTTTCACCGCCTCGAACACGGCGAACTCATGGGCGTGGCGGGGGTTGGCGGCTTCGAACTGGATGGCGTGCGGGCGCGCCTTCCAGATCAGATCGATGATGTCCTGCAGCGGTACGTCACAATGGTGCGGGCCCGGGTAGTTGCCCCAGCACAGGTGCATGCGCATCTGTTCCGGCGCGATGTTGCGGGTGGCGTGGTTCAGCGCCGCGATGTTCAGTTCCATGTGGTCGCGGAAACCGCCCAGATCGAGCTCGCGGAACTGGGTGTGGCGGCCCATGGCCAGATCGGGGCAATCGACCTGCAGCATGATGCCGGCGCCGACAATGGCCTCATATTCATGGCGCAACCCTTCGGCCAGCGCCATCACGTAATCTTCGTCGGTGGCATAGAAATCATTACGGAAAAACAGCGCGGTAACGCCCGGCGAGGCCGCCGACATGAAGGCCTGGCGGCCCGGATGGGCCGCAATTGCGTTGTTGAGATTGGCGGCATCATGCTTCACCGCTTCCATGTCCTTCACGGTTATGGGGGCGTTGCAGGCGGGCGTCTTGCGGTGCTTGCGGCCTTCATCGCCGAAGATGCGCTGCTTCACCCCGGGGAAATCCTCGATGTCCTGGAAGACGTACGAGGTCCCGCTGCCGCCGAAGCCGGTCAGGCGATCCTTGATATAGGTGGCATAACTGGGCTTGGACTGTTCGCCATCGTTGATGATGTCGATGCCGGCGGCGGCCTGCTTGCCCACCACATAGGCGACGGCCTGTTCGATGCGGCTGGCAAGGGCGGCCTCATCAACCGTCTGGCCTTCTTCACGAGCGAGGATCTGATCAAGCAGATCGGCGGCGCGCGGCAGGCTGCCGACGTGGGTGGTAAGAAAACGGTCTGCCATGGCGATGCCTCCTGCAATTTCGCTGCGCATAGCCAGCATGGCAGCCGCGCGCCAGTGGGGGTGCAGCAAAATAGTCGGTGGAGCGCAGACCAGATGGCTCTGCGACCGGCGCGCGGATTTCACGGCTTGGTCAAGAAACTGCGACTTCCCATCAGCGCGGGCGGGTGCAGCACGATTTACTGGCCAGTACCGCGGCGGTCGCAGGCGGTTGGCGGGGAACGCAGGACGAGCGCATCTTATCTCTAATCGGAACAGGCTGTGGCCGGAAAAGTCGGGGCCGTGTCCATCGTGCCAGTATTGACCATGCAGGCAACATTGGGTGGGTCCTCGCCTCCCAAGCCGGGCAATGGCAAAAAGTCTGACAATTGACACAATGAGTTGGCTGGCACCCCCCAGCATTGATGAGCCGCGCGCGAGCAAGATGGCGCAAATGTTTCAAAGGAAATCGGTTGGCTGGGGCGCCAGGATTCGAACCTGGGAATGCCGGTACCAAAAACCGGTGCCTTACCGCTTGGCGACGCCCCAACAGCCCATTTGACTGAGCGCTCAGCCGGTTAGGCAATCGCACGCGCTTTGCCAAGCCCTTCTTTGCTGCAAGCCCCGCGCAGTGGCTGTTTGACAGCCCGGCGGCGCCCCGTCAGCATCCGCCCATGAACAACGCTATCCGCCTTTCCGAAAAATGGTTCGTGCGGGCTCTGTGGCTGATTTCGCTGGTGTTTGCCTTCTTCCTGATTGGATTGGGCAATGCCGTGGTGGGCGACCTGCCGCAGGTAGAGGCGGAACTCTCTCTCCAGCAATTCATGGATCCTGCGGCCCAGGGGCTGCAGCAGCAACAGGATGCGGCGCGCGATAATCGCCTTGCGGCCGAAGCCGCACTGGACCAGGCCGAGTTGAAGCGCACTGGCGCACTGAAGGAATATGAAGCCGCCCGCGCCACGTTCGACAACTGGGTGGCAACGCGCCAGGCCACAGGTCGCGCCGATCAGGATGCCGAATTGCGCGCACGGACCAGTGCGCTGGATGCGCTGAAGGCCAGCGAAACTGCCGCCAGCCGGGCCAGTGAAGCGGAACGGCAGAAATTGCTCGACGCCCAACAGGCCGAACAGCGCGCCGAAGCCGCGATGGTACCGCTGCGCGACGCAGCGCAAACCAGAATGGACGCTGCACTGCAGGCATCGGAACTGCGGGTATTCCTTTATCGCCTGGCGGTGACGCTGCCGTTGCTGGCCATCGCCGGCTGGCTGTTCGTGAAGGCCCGCAAGAGCCGTTGGTGGCCGTTCGCCTGGGGCTTCATCTTCTTTGCGCTGTTCACATTTTTCGTGGAGCTGGTGCCATATCTGCCCAGCTACGGCGGCTATGTCCGCTATTCGGTAGGGATTATCATCACGCTTCTGGTTGGCCGCTGGGCGATCATCGAATTGAACAAATATCTGGAGCGCCAGAAACTGGCTGAAGCGCAGCCAGAAACCATGCGCCGGCAGGATCTGGCCTATGATCAGGCGCTGGCCCGGCTCGCGAAAGGCGTGTGCCCCGGCTGCGAGCGGCCGGTGGACCTGAAGAACCCCGATATCGATTTCTGCCCGCACTGCGGCATCGGCCTGTATGAACGCTGCCCCAGCTGCAATGCGCGCAAGGGCACCTTCTCTCCCTTCTGCCACAAGTGCGGAGCGAGGGCCGAGGCGGCCTAGGCCCGCGCCAGCAGCCGCCGTGCCTGTTCGACGTGCAGGATTTCCACCATCTGGCCATCGAGCGTGGCGACGCCTCGTCCCGCAGCCAGTGCGGCCTCATAGGCGGCAATCATCGCCCGGGCGTTTTCCACCTCGTCGGCTGAAGGCGAGAAGACCGCGTTGCAGGGATCGACCTGGCTCGGGTGAATCAGCGTCTTGCCGTCAAATCCGAGCAACTTTCCTTGCCCGGCTTCGGCCCGGAACGCGGCTTCGTTGCGATACTCGGTACACACGCCGTCAAAGCATGCGATCCCGGCAGCGCGGGCGGCAAGAACGATGGCGGACAGACTGTAGAGCAAGGGCATACGGTTCGCATCAACGCCGCAATTCAACGCCTTGGCCAGATCGGCCATGCCGGCAATCAGGCCAGTCACGCCCGGCGTGGCGGCAATGGCGGCGGCGTTGAGCACACCGGCCGGGGTTTCGATCATCGCCAGCACCGGCCGGCCGCCAGCACACTTCACAACGTCGGCGGCTTCGGCAGCGGTATCCACCTTGGGCACCACGATGCCGGTAAAGCCTTGCGTCTGCGCCGCGGCCATATTGTCGCCATGCCAGGCCGTGCCGATGCCGTTCACCCGCAGGAACAGCGCACGATCGCCCCAGCCACTCTCCAGCGCGGCTGCCACGGCTGCTGCGCGGGCATCGGCCTTGGCATCGGGCTGAACGGCATCTTCCAGATCGAGGATGATGGCATCAGCGGGCAATGTGCGCGCCTTGACGATGGCGCCAGGCCGATTGGCGGGAAGGTACAGCAACGAGCGCAGGCGGGTCATATCCATGGACTGCACGCTGCCAAAGCGCCAACGCTCGCGCAACCGGCCTAATCGTCAGCCCAACCCGTCAATTGCCCGCGCAGCTTGGTGAGCGCGGCCTTCTTGATCTGGCAGATCCGCGCGGCGCCGACTCCGAGCACCTCGCCGATTTCCTCCAGGTTCAGTTCCTCGACGAAATAAAGCTGCAGTACCTGCGCCTCACGCTCCGGCAGGGTGGCGATGGCGGCAGCAATGGCACGGCGGCGGCGATCCTGTTCCAGACAGTCGTGCGCATCCGGATCGTCACTTGCAAACCATTGGCTATGATCGGAATAGACATCGTCGAGGCTTTCCGATTGCGCGGCGTGGGTCTGGGCGTTGGCGGCGCGGTATTCGGCCACTGGCAGCTCCAGCGCAGCGGCCATTTCCTCGTCGGTGGCGGTGCGGCCCAACTGGCCTTCAAGGCGGGCGCGCACCTGCCCCCATTCGCGCTTGCGACGCATGGCGGAGCGGACCAGCGTGGCGCCTTTCCTCAACTGATCAATCATCGCGCCGCGCACGCGCACGCTGGCATAGGTGGCAAAGGCGGCATGGCCGCGATCCTCGAAGCTGCGCGCAGCCTCGATCAGCGCAATCATGCCGATCTGCACCAGATCCTCGACATCGATGGCTGACGATACGCGAGCATGAACGTGCCAGGCGATGCGCCGAACCAGTTGAAGATGGCTGGAAATAAGCCGTTCCGGATCGACCTGCGCGAGCCGCGCCGGGGCATAGAGGGCAGGATCAAGGCCAAGCCGGGCGTCCATCAGGCGTCTCCTTCGGGGGTGGGGGCGCGAGCGGGCTGGGCTGCGCCAATCACGGCCAGCACCTCCACGTCGCGGTCATCGGGAATGTCAGGAAAGGCGAGCACCGGCACGCCAGGCAGCCGGGCCCGCAGCAGCTGCCACAAGGGACGGCGCACCTGCGGCACGGTGACGATGGCAAAGCGCCGGCCTTCGTTCATCAGGGATCGGGTTGCCGCGGCCACCGCTTCGGCCACGCGTGTGACCAGCGCCGGGTCAAAGGGATGCGCCGCTCCCGGATTGGCGCGCACCGCCTGCACCAGCAGGGTTTCGAGGCCGGGATCGAGCGCGACGGCGGCCAGCGGCGCTTTGACGCCAGCCAGTTCCTGCACCAGCGCCGCGCCCAGTGCCGGGCGAATATATTCAGCGAGTTCCGCCGACTCCTGCGATTTGGACGCGACGGCGACCAGAGCGCTGGCGATGGAGCGCAGGTCGCGGATCGAAATCCCTTCCTCCAGCAAGCGCTGCAGCACTTGCGTCACCACTGCGACGCTGAGCAGCTTGGGCGTCAATGCGCCGGCCAGCGCCGGTGTGGTTTCGGCCAGCGTATCGAGCAGCGCCTGCACCTCGTCCTGTCCCAGCAGGCGGTGCGCATTGGCCATCAGCATCTGGTTGAGGTGGGTGCCGACCACAGCTGCCGGATCAACCACTGTATAGCCGGCGGCTTCGGCCAGATCTGCTTCGGCCGGGTCGATCCAGCGCGCCGGGATACCGAAGGCCGGATCAGCGGCTTCACGGCCGGGAATGGGCGTGGAAATCGGCCCGGCCTCGATCGCCAGCACATCATCAGGATAGGCCTCATCCTCCCCCACCACGACACCGGCCAAGGTGATGCGATAACGGAAGGGCGGCAGCGCCAGATCATCGCGCACCCGCACCTGCGGCAGCACAAAGCCAAGATTCTTAGACAGTTGTCGGCGAACCGCGGTTATGCGCGCCATCATCGGCGCGCCACGCGCTTCTTCAACCAAGGGCACCAGCCCAAAGCCGATATCGATGCTGGCCGGTGCGCTTTCGGCCACGTCGGCCCATTCGATGCTTGTATCATCCCGAGCAGCTTCGGCAGCGGCGGCCGCTTCGGCTGGAGTTTCCGTCGCCGGACGTTTCTTGAGGGCAAGCCAGAAGGCAAAGCCTGCCGCAGGCGCGATGATCAGCAGCGGCATGCCCGGCAAAAGACCCAACAATCCCAGAATGATACCCACCGGCAGCCATGGCGCAGTCTGGCCCAGTTGCAGCCCAACCTGGCCGGCAAGGTCGGTCTCCTTACCCACCCGGGTTACCACCATGGCGGCGGAGATGGAGAGCAGCAGCGCCGGCACCTGGGCGACGAGACCATCGCCCACTGCAAGCAGCAGATAGGTGCGGGCAGCGTCGGAGAGGGAGAGATCGTGGGAAACGGTGCCGAGGATGAGTCCGCCTATGATATTGATTGCAAGGATCAAAACGCCGGCGATGGCATCGCCTTTGACGAATTTGGAAGAGCCATCCATGGCGCCGTGAAAATCGGCTTCGGTGGTGACTTCCAGGCGGCGGGCTCGGGCTTCGTCGGCGGTGATCTGGCCGGCGTTCAGATCGGCGTCGATGGCCATTTGCTTGCCGGGCAAGGCATCGAGGGTAAACCGCGCCGCGACTTCGGAGACGCGGCCGGCGCCCTTGGTGATGACGACGATGTTGATGATCATCAGCACGGCAAAGACAAACAGGCCGACGACATAATCGCCGCCGACGAGAAAAGTACCAAAGGCTTCAATAACATGGCCGGCGGCCGCCGTGCCTTCGTGGCCATGCACCAGCACGACGCGGGTGGAGGCGACATTCAAGGCCAGGCGCAGCAGCGTGGCGTAGAGAAGAACCGTAGGGAATGCCGAGAAATCAAGCGGTTGTCGGATGTTGATGGCCACCATCAGCACGATCAGCGCCACCGCGATGTTGGTGATGAAGAACAGATCGAGCAAGACGGCGGGCAGCGGCACCACCATCAGCGCGACCAAGATCAGGATCGCGGCGGGCAGCAGCGTGGTGCGCGCGCTCCAGTTGCGGGGGTCCAGGGCGAGCGCGGTCATGACATGGCTGCCAGCACGAGATAGGCCATGCGAGCCCGCGCTGCGGTCAGGGCCGGATCATTTTGCGGCAAAATGCTGCCGGCGGCTGGCAAATTGCTGCCGGGCGCTGCCGGCCAGTGTACGGGCGCTGGCGGCGTGTGTACGGCGGCTGGCGCCATGAATTTGGCGATCCGGCGGCTGACCAGTTCATGGACTTCGGCCAGGCTGCGGGCGCTGCCATCGGCATGAAAAAAGGTCGATTGGTTGGCGGCAGCGGCAGCGGGCAGCAGGCTGGCGGCAGCCATGCCGGGCGCGGCGGCCATGGTCTTCAGGAAGCGCACCGCCCCGCCGGCCCCGAAAAAGGCGGCGAGATAGAGATCGGCTGATCCAGCCGCCCGGCCCAGCGCGCCTTCCAGTTTGGCGGCGTTGTCGCGGGTGAATTCGGCGGCCATGGTGGCGGCGACATCGGCGTTGTGGCGCAGGGACAGGATCGTCTGCTTCACCGCGCCGGTCGCACCGCCCTTCAGCGCGTCAGCCGCCCAGCCCAGACCATGTTTTTCGCCGTGGCGGGCAATTGTGGCGAGCCAGGTGGCATCGGTGAACTGAAACAGGCCGCTGGCCGACGAGGTGCGGGCGCGGGCCATGGGATCAAGCCCGGATTCCGCGCGGGCGTTGGCCAGCAGGTAGGAAAAATCGACGCCGGTGCGGTTGGCGGCATTGCTGATGGCGTCAACAACGGCAGCAGGGCCGGCGGCGCGGGGAAAGGCAATCGCCTGGGTCATGCTTGTACCCCAAGCAAGGCGCGTGCCAGCATGGCCAAGCTGCCCTGCCCGTTTGCACCATTATGGATGTTGCCCCCCAACATCGCTCAGGCCCAGCGCCCGTTGCGGCCATAGGTGACGGGTTCCGGCCTGGGGATGGCCGGCCCGGGGCGCAGCGCGGCGAGGCGCTTTTCCACGCTGATCAGCTTGGCCCGGCTTTTCAATATCGCCTGGGTGTTCAGATCCCGCGCTTCTTCGAGCAGCGGGCGCGGCGGCGGCGCGCCATCGGCAATGGCGGTAGAGAGATCGGCCAACGCCTTGGCCTTGGCATCACTGGCGGCCTGGATGGCATCGGCATCTTCGGCATCCAGCGCATCAAGCTCGCTGCGGATGGCCGCAACCAGCGCCTGCGCCAGATCATCGGCTGCGGTCATGGCCGGCCACGGTCCAGCTTCAGCATGGCATCGGCGATGCGCAGTGGATCGACCGGATAGCGGCCGCCTTCGATCTGCGCCTTCAGTTCGGCCACGCGCGCGGCGTTCACCGGCGGCGCCTTGGCCAGATCGGCGACCAGCGCGGAGCGGCCGGTGCGCGCGGGCGCGATGTAGTTGCCAGGCAGGTTCCGGCGCAGGCCTCGCGCCGGATCAGCTGAAGTGGTTTCGGCCGGCGCTGCACGCTGGCCGATCGGCCCCCTGATGAGGCCGCCGCCCCCTGAAATGCCATCAATCATCGCTTTGTCCTTTCCGCCCGTTTCGAAGGGGCCAACGCACTTAACGGCCGTTCACCATGGCGCTTTAATCAACGCGCATCTTTGGTTGCCGCGCGTTTCAGCGCGCGAGGACAACCTTGCCGCCCTCCTCGATCCGGCCGGTGAAGCGGCGGCCGGCCGGGCCTTTCAAGGCAATGCGGTTGCCATCGGCGTCGCGTTCGGCTTCGGCCTCGATGCTCACCGCCCAACCCTGCCCGCCAGCTTCGACCAGCACGCGCTCCCC
>JAIXQM010000114.1 GCA_027485735.1 Sphingomonadales bacterium
GCCGCGCCTGCCAGCAACCTGCCGGAAGTCACCGTGCTGGTGCCCGGCACCACCATGCTGGCTGATGCGATCACCGCGCCTGGCAGCATTGCCGCCAAGCGCGATGCCGCCGTGGGTGTGCAGGGCGAAGGTGGTCGCGTGGTGCGCGTGATGGTGGAACCCGGCCAGCGCGTTGGCGCCGGTCAGGTGTTGGCCCAGATCGATCGCCAGGTGCAAACCCAGGAAATCGCACAGCTTTCTGCCAGCGTTCGCCAGGCCGAAGCCGAAGCGCGGCTGGCGCAGGCCAATCTGGCCCGCGCCGAAAGCCTGGTGGCCAAGGGCTTCATCAGCCGCGCCGACATCGATCAGCGCGTTGCCACCCGTGATGGCGCGCAGGCCCGCGTTGGCGTGGCCCGCGCCCAGTTGGGTGCGGCCCGCGAACGGGCTGACCGGCTCGACGTGCGGGCGCCGGCTGCTGGTCTGATCCTGTCGCGCAATGTCGAAACCGGCCAGGTGGTCGGCCCCGGCACCGGCGCGCTGTTCCGGCTGGCGGAAGGCAATGCGCTGGAAATGCGCGCGCAGGTCGCCGAACAGGATCTCGCCCGGCTGAAGGTAGGCATGTCTGCTGTCGTCACCCCGGTGGGCGCGACCGAAGGCTTCAAGGGCAAAGTGTGGCTGATCGACCCGGTGATCGATCCGGCCAATCGCCAGGGCATCGTGCGCATCCAACTTGAATATACGCCCGGCCTGCGGGTTGGCGCCTTTGCCCGCGCCCGCATCGAAGGCGGCGAGACCACGCGGCCGCTGCTGCCGCAATCCGCGGTGCTGGCCGATGCGAACGGCAATTTCGTCTATGTACTGGGCAAAGACAACAAGGTGGAGCGCCGCAGCATCGAAGTGGGCGCGATCAGCGATGCCGGCGTCGGTGTTGCTTCGGGCCTCACCGGCGCGGAACGGGTGGTGGCCAGTGCCGGCGCCTTCCTGAAGCCGGGCGATACGATCAAGCCGGTGCTGGCCGCCCCCGCCACGCGCTGATTTCGACAGGACACGCCCACAATGCGCAATATTTCCGCCTGGTCGATCAAGAATCCGGTACCGCCGCTGGTGCTGTTCGCACTGCTGATGCTGGCCGGCATCCTTTCGTTCCGGGCGATGGACATCAACAACCAGCCCGATATCGAATTCCCGGGCGCGATGATCATGGTGGCGCAGCCGGGCGCTGCCCCGGAAGAGTTGGAAAACCAGGTCACGCAGCGGGTTGAAGCGGCTGTGCGCAACATCACCGGTGTCGATGAAGTGAACAGCACGGTTTCCGAAGGCAGCAGCCGCACCATGGTGCAGTTTGCCATCGGCACGCCGATTGATCGCGCTGTCAACGATGTGCGCGACGCCATTGCCAATATCCGTTCCGATCTGCCGCAGGGCATCCTGCAGCCGCAGGTGAGCCGGCTCGACATTGCCGGCGGGCCGATTGCCTATTTCGCGGTTGAATCCACGGCGATGACCCTGGAAGAACTCAGCTGGTTCGTCGACAACACCGTGGCCAAGCGCCTGCTGGGCATCCCCGGCATGGCTCAGGTGCGCCGTTCGGGTGGTGTCAGCCGCGAAATCCGGGTGATCCTCGATCCCGATCGCATGCAGGCCTATGGCGTCACGGCAAGCCAGGTGAACGCCCAGCTGCGTCAGGTGAACCTGAATGCCGCCGGTGGCCGCGCCGAAATCGCCGGCGCCGAACAATCGGTTCGCGTGATGGGCAATGCCCGCAACGCCGTGGGCCTCGGCGAAACCCAGATCAATCTTGGCCAGGGGCGCAGCATCCGCCTTGCCGATATCGCCGATGTTCGCGACGGCTATGCAGAGCAGCGCAGCATTTCCAAGCTTAATGGCCGCCAGGTGCTCAGCTTCTCGATGGCCAAGGCCAAGGGCTCGTCCGACGTCACGGTGTATGATGCGGCGGTCAAGGAAATCGACGCCCTGCGCACGCAGTATCCCAAGGTTTCGTTCAAGCTGATTTTCACCTCGGTGGAATATACCAAGAACCAGTATCACGGCGCCATCGACGCGATGATCGAAGGCGCGATCCTCGCCGTGCTGGTGGTGTGGCTGTTCCTGCGCGATTGGCGCGCCACAGTGATTTCGGCACTGGCCATCCCTCTGTCTGCCATTCCCACCTTCTGGTTCCTCGATGTCTGGCTGGGCTTCAGCCTCAACCAGCTTTCGCTGCTCGCGCTCAGCCTGGTGGCGGGCGTGCTGGTTGACGATGCCATCGTGGAAATCGAAAACATCGTGCGCCACATGCGCATGGGCAAATCCGCCTGGCAGGCCAGCATGGACGCGGCCGACGAGATCGGCCTGGCCGTCGTTGCCACCACCATGTCGATTGTCGCTGTGTTCCTGCCGGTGGCGCTGATGCCCGGCATTTCCGGCCAGTTCTTCAAGAATTTCGGCGCAACCGTTGCGGTCTCCGTCCTGATCAGCCTTGCCGTCGCCCGCCTGATCACGCCGATGCTCGCCGCCTTCTTCCTGAAGAGCGAGGGCCAGGCCGAACATGGCACCGGCAAGTGGGTCGATGTCTATATGGGTATCCTGAACTGGGCGCTGGCCAACCGCATGAAGACCGTGTTCGGCATTGGCGGCGTCGCGCTGGGGCTGACCATCGTGCTGTTTGCCACCCTGCCGATGACCTTCCAGCCCGACGTCGACAATGACGACTCCCAAGTGACCATCGCCCTCCCGCCTGGCGTCACGCTGCCACAAACCGAAGCCATCGTTGAAAAGGCTGTGGCCGTGCTGGAAAGCTCGCCCGATCTGGCGCTGGCCTTTGCCGATGTCGATGTCGGCGGCGGCAACATCTATCTCACGCTGAAGAAAAGCCGGACGATGCACCGCATCGATTGGGAACGTGCAATGGCGCCCAAGCTGGCTGCCATTCCCGATGCCCGCATCGGCTTTTCAGCCCAGGGCGATGGGCCACCCGGCGGCCGCCCGATCAGTGTCACACTCACCGGCAATGATCCCATCCTGCTCGACAGCACCGCCCGCAAGGTGGTGGAAGAAATGCGCGCGATGCCAGAACTGCGCCAGGCCCGGATCGATGGCGGCCTGCAACGGCCGGAAATCACCATCAAGCCGCGGCTTGATCTTGCCGCCGAACTGGGTGTGACCACGGCTGCGCTGTCGGAAACTATCCGCATCGCCACGCTGGGCGATATCGATCAGAATGTCGCCAAGTTCAGCGTCGCGGATCGCCAGATCCCGATCCGTGTCGCACTGGCCGAATCCTCGCGGCGCAATCTTTCCACGATCGAAAACCTGCCGGTGCCCACCGCGCGCGGCGGCACCGTGCCACTGAAGGTGGTCGCCGAAATCAGCTTTGGCACCGGCCCCACCGAAATCCGCCGCTTCAACCAGCAGCGCCGCATCCTGATGGGTGCCGATCTTGCCCCAGGCCTGCTGTCTGGCGATGTGCAGACCAAGGTGAACCTGCTGCCCAGCCTGAAGAACCTGCCGCCTGGCGTCGAAAAGGTGCAGCTGGGCATGCAGAAGTGGTTGGGCGAACTCGTGTCAAACTTCATCCTGGCGGTGATCGCCGGTGTGGTGATGGTATTTGCCGTGCTGGTGTTGCTGTACAAGCGGGTGTTGCCGCCGTTCGTCAACATGATGTCGCTGTTGCTGGCGCCGCTGGGTGGTCTGATCGCCCTTGGGCTCACCGGCAATGCAATATCCATGCCGGTGTTTATCGGCCTGCTGATGCTGCTCGGCATTGTCGCCAAGAACTCAATCCTTCTGGTCGACATGGCCATCGAAGAAATGGAGAAGGGCGTTCCCAAGCTGGAAGCGATCCTTGAGGCCGGCCACAAGCGCGTGCAGCCGATCGTGATGACCACGGTCGCCATGGTGGCGGGCATGATGCCGGTGGCGCTGGCGCTGGGTGGTGACGGTTCCTGGCGCGCACCAATGGGCATCGTGGTGATCGGCGGCCTGATTGTTTCGACCGCTCTCACACTGATCATCGTGCCCGCCGGCTTCTCAATCGCCGTTTCGGTGGAAGAATGGCTGGCACCCCGCATGAAGCGGTGGTTCACCAACAATGAAGGGGCTGCTAAGCTTCCCGGCGCAACGCCTGCGGAGTGATCACGCCCTGAACAGCCTGCTGCCGGAATCGCCCTTTCACCGGATGCGCCTGATGGCGACGCTGCTGCTGGCAGCGA
>JAIXQM010000138.1 GCA_027485735.1 Sphingomonadales bacterium
ATGGAAGGCGACACGCTGCTGCTGTGGCTGGGGCCGTTCGCGATCCTGTTGCTCGGCGGCGCCGGCCTGATTTTCTGGCAACGGCGCAAGCCCGTTGCAACGCCTGATGCCACCCCGCTCACCGAGGCTGAACGCGCCGAGCTTGACCGGCTGGCGGGCCCGCAAGACTGAGACCAACATGACACTCTGGATTATCCTCACTGCGCTCACGGCCCTGGCCGCGGCCTGGCTTACCATTCCGCTGGTGCGCCGCCACGAAGCAAGGGTGGACGCCCGCGCCGCCACCATCGCCGTGCTGAAGGATCAGTTGGCCGATGTTGATGTGCAGTTGGCCACTGGCAGCATCCAGCCCGGCGAAGCCGAAGGGCTGCGCAACGAGATCCGCCGTCGTCTGCTTGCCGCCGGCCATATCCCGGCCGAACTTGATCGCACCATGGGCCAGAAGGCGCTTTCCGGCCTGGCGTTGGGCCTGGCGGCCATGGTCGCCGTGGCTGGCGCCGCGCTTTATGTTAGCATGGGCCAGCCCGAACTGGCGGGTGCTGCTGCACCGGCTGGCGCGCCCGCAGCCGCTCCGGCCGCTGGCCCGGTGCCCGATGCCGCCGCGCAGGGCGAGGTGAACCAGCTGGTCACCGGCCTTGAACAGAAGATGCAGGCCAACCCCAACGATCCGGAAGGCTGGCGCATGCTGGGCTGGAGCTATTTCCAGACCGCCCGTTACAGCGATGCTGCCAAGGCCTATGCCCGCGCGATCGCGTTGAAGCCCGATGGCGAGGGCTATCAATCAGCCTATGGCGAGGCGTTGGTGCAGGAAGCTGGCGGCCAGATCACGCCCGCCGCTGCCGCTGCCTTTGAAAAGGCCGCGGCGCAGGACGGTGCCGATGCGCGGGCCCGCTATTTCCTCGCCGTGCGCAAGGCCGAACAAGGTGACCGGAAGGGCGCCATCGAAGACATGCTGCGCCTGGTCGCTGATTCGCCCGCGGATGCGCCCTGGCTGCCGCAGTTGCGTTCCGTGGTTCAGCAGACGGCGCAGGCCGCCGGCATCGACATTGCCGCGCGGTTGGCCGCCACCAAGCCGGTGGGCAACGCCGCCGTGCCCGGCCTGCCTCCGCCCGTGGCTGCCGCAGCCGCCGCCAATGCCGCAGCGCCGGCGGGCGTGATGCCCAGCCCCAGCCGCGAACAGGTGCAGGCCGCGCAAGCAATGAAGCCGTCGGATCGCCAGGCGATGATCCGTTCAATGGTTGATGGCCTTGCCGAAAAGCTGAAGGCCAACCCGAAGGATGAAGCCGGCTGGCTGCGCCTGATGCGCGCCCGGCAGGTGCTGGGTGATGTGCCGGCGGCAAAGACGGCGCGCGATCAGGCACTGGCCGCCTTTGCCGGGGATGCCGCTGCGCAGGGGCGCATCAGGGCGGCTGCGGCGGAAATGGGGCTCTAACCCTCCAGCAATTCCCCCAGCAGCGGATTGGGGAATCGCCGGCGCTGGGTGATGGCGTGAAACTCCTCGGTCAGGCCGGGGATGGTGAACACCTCCACCAGCGTGCCGGCGGCGAGTTCGTCCTTCACCACGATCGGCGGCACCAGGGTGAGCGCGTCAGAGGAGCGGGCGAGCAGGCGCAGCATCGCCATGTCGTCCACTTCGGCCAGGATAATCGGCTGGATGCCGGCCTGATCCAGCAGCTGATCGAACCCGGTTCGGATATCGAGGCCTTTCGCGGGCAGCAACACCGGCAGCTTGGTGAGATCCTGCGGAAAGCGCAGCGGGCGGTGCAGCAGGCCGGGCGGCCCGACAAGGCCGACCGGCTGCTGGGCGATGCGGCGTGACACGATATCGGGGGCGACGTGCCCTCGCGGTGGCTGATTGGCCAGCACCACATCAAGTTCATGCGCTTCCAGCTGCGCCAGCAAGTCTTTCAGGGTGCCGGACACCATGATCAGCTCGACGTCGCGGCGGCCGATCAGCGGCGCGATGAATTCCGCCTGGAAATTGCGCGACAGCGTGGGCAGCGCGCCGATGCGCAGCACCTGTTGGTCCAGCCGCACCCGCCCGGCCAGCGTCTGTTGCAACGCATCGCCAGCGGCAAACACCGTATCGGCATAATCGAGCGCGATTTTCCCGGCCTCTGTCAGCGACATGCGCCGCGCTTCCCGTTCGAACAGGCTGTGCCCCAGCTGCGCTTCCAGCGCTTTCAATTGTACCGAAAGCGCCGATTGCGACAGGTTCAGCTGCTGCGCGGCGCGGGTCAGGCTGCCGGCGTGGGCGACCGCATGGAAATAGCGCAGATGATTGTAGTTGAGCGACGCCATGATCTGACTTTCATAAAAACGAACAGTCACGCATAATATATCTATTTTACGCCGGTTTCGCCAGCGCATAGATGGCGGGTCGTATCCTTGATTGTGGAGCGACACGGATGACGACAACCTCCCTGATGTGGCTGATGCTGGCGGGGCCTGCGGCGCTGCTGGCGCTGGCGCTGCTGCCCGCCGGCAATCCCAGGCGGCTGGCCGCCCTTGCCCGTGGCGGCGCGTTGATCAGTCTTGCGACGGCTGCTGTTGGGGCGCTGCTGGTGGCGCTGGGCGGCCCGTTGGCGACCCCGGCGCTGCCCGGTTTCAGCATCCTTTTCGACGCGCTCACCGCCGTGATGTTCCTGCTGGTCAGCTTCGTCGGCAGCATCGTGGTGCATTTCGCGCGCAACTACATGGCCGGCGATCCCGGCCACGCCCGCTTCACCCGATTGCTCAGCGTCACCTTGGCCAGCGTGCTGCTGCTGATCCTGTCGGGCAACATGGCCATGTTCCTCGCCGCCTGGGTGGCGACGTCGCTGGGCCTCAACCAGCTGCTCGTTTTCTATGGCGACCGGCCGGCGGCGATCCTGGCGGCGCGCAAGAAATTCATCGCCAGCCGACTGGGTGATCTTTGCCTTGCCGTTGCCATCGGCATGGTCTGGGAGGTCACCGGTGCGCTGGACTTCATCGGCGTGTTTGGAGCGCTCAAGGCTATCGCTGCCAGCGGCGACATCCCGGCCAGCCTGACCATCGCTGCCGTGCTGATCGCAGCCGCCGCCCTGCTGAAATCCGCCCAGTTCCCGCTGCACGGCTGGATCACCGAAGTGATGGAAACCCCCACGCCGGTCTCCGCCCTGCTGCACGCCGGCATCATCAACGCCGGCGGCTTCCTCGCGCTGCGCTTCTCGCCGTTGCTGCAACTGTCCACCCCGTCGATGGATCTGCTGCTGATTGTCGGCGGCTTCACGGCGCTGTTTGCCAGCGTGGTGATGCTCACCCAGAATGCCATCAAGGTGGTGCTGGCCTGGTCCACCATCGCGCAGATGGGTTTCATGCTGCTGCAATGCGGCTTGGGTGCGTGGCCGGCGGCGCTGCTGCACATCGTGGCGCATTCGCTCTACAAGGCGCACGCCTTTCTGTCGTCGGGCAGCGTGGTCGATATTGCGCGGGCCAGCTGGTCGCCCAGCCCCGGCGGTGCGCCGCACCCGGCACGGCTGGGCCTGGCGGTCGCCGGCGTGCTCGCCGGGGTCGGCATCGTCGGCACCCTCTCGGGCTTCGAACTGGCCCGCGAACCCGGCCTGTTCGCGCTGGGCGCCATCCTGCTGATGGGCCTCACCCACTATATCGCCCAGTCGATCGACACGCGGCCCACCGGCTTCGTCATCGCCCGCACCATCGTTGTTGCCGCAGCGGTGGCTGGCCTGTGGTTTGCCCTGCAATCGGGCATGGCGGCGCTGATGGCTGGCACCTTGCCGGAAGCAGCGAACCGCACTGATCTGGTGGCGCTGGCGGCGATCTTTGCGGTGGTGGCGGGCTTTGCCCTGCTCACCATCGGCCAGGCCAGCTTCATCACGGCGAAGCCCGGCGGCGCAACGCCGGAATGGGCCCGCGCCTTCTACGTCCACGCCCACAACGGGCTTTATGTGAACGCGCTCGCCAATCGGCTGGTGCTGCGCTGGTGGCCGACCGGGTTCCAAGTGGGCCGCTGAGCCCCTCCCTTTTCGCGAAAGGTCCCCCCATGACGACCGAAACCCTCGCCCCTGAAATCCTCGCGCCGGCCCCCACCGCGCTGGAATCCGCCATCGCGGAAGCCTGCCAGCGCATCGCGCCGCTCTGGCCTCTGAAGCATTTCGTCGCCGTGAACCCCTTCCTCGGTTTCACCGGGCAAAGCTTTTCCGCCACCACCGCCACCCTGCGCCGCGTCGCCAAGGTGGACATGCTGATGCCGCGCAGCTTCTACCGCGAAGCACTGGCCAGCGGCGTCATCAGCGATGATCACGTCGCCGCCGCGCTGGCCCGCGCACCCGGCAATGCCGCCATCCCGGCAGATGTGGCGCTCGCCAAGGCGGCGCTGGCCCGCGATCCGGCCGCGCGCGCCAATGGCCCCGCGGTGGTCGCCACCATCGCCGAAGTGCTGGACCGGCTTTCCGCCGGTGATCGCCAGGCCAGCCGCACCGCCTTCATGGTCGATGAAATCTCGCGCTGGTGTGCGGCCTATTTCGATGAAGGCCAGGCCAGCTGGCAGATGCCGGTGCGGCACCTGCAACCCTGGGCGGCGTGGCGCGAATCCATGCGCCATGATCGCAATGCCGAAGCGCTGGGCGTGAAGGATTTCCGCCGCATCATCGCCGATCTGCCCGCCGATCCGGTCGCCGCCATTCGCCTGATCGTGGAAGCCATCGGCATCCCGGAACGCGCAGCGGCCGATTATCTGCATCGTGCGCTGTTCGATATCGGCGGCTGGGCAGCCTATGTGCGCTACCTGGTGTGGGACAACGGCCTCTATGGCCGTGCAGACAATCGCCTGATCGAGCTGCTCGCCATCCGCATGGCCTGGGGCTATGCCCTGTTCCGCCAGCGCACCGATGCGCAATTCGAGGCCGCCTGGGCCGCCGAAATGCGCCAGGCTGCCGAACTTCCCGATGATGCCGGGCTCTCTACTGATCCGGAACTCGCCGTCGATCTTCTGTTCCAGGATGCCTATGAAATCGCCTGGCAGCGCCAGTTGCTGGCCAAGCTGGCCCGCGAAGATCAGGCGCCGCAGCCGTTCCAGATGCCCCGCCAACCCGGCCGCAAAGCGCTGCAGGCCGCCTTCTGCATCGACGTGCGTTCCGAAGTCTATCGCCGCGCGCTGGAACAGGTGGCGCCGGGAACCGAAACCATCGGCTTTGCCGGCTTCTTCGGCTATCCGATCGAATATATCCCCATCGGCCGCGAAACCGGCGGCGCGCATTGCCCGGTGCTGCTCACTCCGGCTTTTACCATCACCGAAATGGTCGGCGGCGCCTCGGCTGATGAGGAGATCGAGGTGCTGGGCCTGCGCCTGCTGCGCCGCCGTGCCGCCAAGGCGTGGAAAAGCTTCAAGCAATCCGCCGTTTCCAGCTTCAGCTTTGTCGAAGCCATGGGCCTGGCCTTTGCGCCCAAGCTGGTTGGCGATGCGCTGGGCCTCACCCGCACCGTCTCCGATCCCAACACCGACGGGCTTGATGGCGACGTGATCGGCAAACTGGGCCCGCGCCTCGACTGCCAAGTGGTTGGCGGTCGCATGACCGGCCTCACCGCCGAACAGCGGCTGAACCAGGCGGAAGCCGTGTTGAAGGGCATGAGCCTGACGCGCGATTTCGCCCGCCTCGTGCTGCTCGCCGGCCACGGCAGCACCACCGCCAACAATCCGCACGCCTCCGGCCTCGATTGCGGCGCCTGCGGCGGCCACACCGGCGAAGCCAGCGCCCGCATTGCGGCCGATATCCTCAACGATCCGGCCGTGCGCATCGGCCTGCGCAGCCGCGGCATCACCATCCCTGATGATACGTGCTTCCTCGGCGCCCTGCACGATACCACCACCGATCAGATCATCATCTTTGATCGTGAACGCGTGCCGGCGGCGCTGCGTGGTGAATTGTCCGAACTCGATGGCTGGCTGGATCGCGCCTCAACCCTGGCCCGCCGCGAACGCTCCCGCTTCCTGGCGCTGGACGATCCGCAGGGCGATATCGATGCCCAGGTGCTGCGCCGCAGCCGCGATTGGGCGCAGGTGCGCCCCGAATGGGGCCTGGCCGGCAACGGCGCCTTCATCGCCGCCCCGCGGGAACGCACACTCGGCATCGATCTGGGCGGCCGCAGCTTCCTGCACAATTATGATTGGAAACAGGATGAAGGCTTTGGCGTGCTCAAACTGATCATGACCGCGCCGATGGTCGTCGCCAGCTGGATCAACCTGCAATATTACGGCTCCACCGTGAACAACCGCGTGTGGGGCGCCGGCAACAAGGTCCTCCACAACGTGGTCGGCACCCTGGGCGTGCTCGAAGGCAACGCCGGAGACCTGAAAACCGGCCTCGCCTGGCAATCCGTGCACGACGGCGAACGCCTGATGCACGAACCGCTGCGCCTCAACGTCTTCATCGAAGCCCCCCTGGCCGCGATCACCGACATCATCCTGGCCCACAATATGGTGCAGGATCTGGTGGACAACCAATGGCTCCACCTCTGGGCCCTGGACGAAACCGGCCGCGTTGCGCACCGGTACCAGCGGGATGGGGAGTGGGTGGCGGTGTAAACGGGCACGCCGCCGCTGCGCGCGCCCACTGCGTCAAAGGGGCAGCAAGGCATCGACCAACCGCTCGATGGTCTCAGCGATGCCATCGGCCTCCAGCGCATGCCGGATCAGGCGGCGCTTGGTGGTAAAGTGCGCTTCGGCGGGCAATTCTACGCGCGCCGCAACGCCGGCTGCGTGCAGCGCTGCTGCGGCAAGATCGCCATGCAGCGCCTCGGCAGCATCATATTCGGGGATCGGCAGCGTCCACACCAGATTGTCGAAGTCGCGCGGGTCGCGCTGGCCAACGGGCTGAAGATCGCGGACACGGTCGAGCACGACCGCCGTGTTCAGAACAGCGGTGACGTAAGCCGCTTCCTGGAGCGAGTTGGCAGCCGCCCAATAGGCCTTGTGGTCGATGATGATGTTTTCGTCCTCGATCCAGCAGGCGCTGAGGCGTGTGCCGGCTTTCGTATATAGAATGCGGATCGGTGACGGCTGAGCCTGAACCGTAAGTTTCTGGAGGTGATTGAGCGACTGGGCGAGCGTTACGCGCGGCGATCCGTCTGTCGCCTTGTTGCTGTGCAGGTTCCACTTCGCCTCTGCATCACGCAGCCAAGCCGCAAGCCCGCGATGCCCAGATGCATCAGCGCTGGCAGCAGAGAGGATCGTTCCAGCCTGCATCGGGACCACGCCAGTCGTCAGATCGAGTGTAAAATAGGGGGCAACTGACTCGCCCAAGGCAATCCGCCTAATGAATGCGCGTTCTACTGGTCCTTCGGGGGGCTCGACCGTGGTCCATGGTCGCTTGTCTAAGTTTGTGACCCTGCCTCTAACCCGAGGTGCTTCCCTACGGCTTAAAAGTCTTCCAGCGGCGACATGCTCGATCAGAACGAAGCGCCTTGGAAACAGGCTTGCGCCATTGCGAAAGCGTCGGCGGTAAGGTGATGCAGCCTCCAGCGTGCGTGGCCGAGGCCATGCGGCCCGCATATGTTCGAGTACCTCCGCGGCCTCGTCCTCGCTAGCGTCGCGCCTTGGTAGCACGCCTACCCAGCGGTCGAATTCTGTTGGTGGTGGCCCGGCGCGGTCACGTCCCCCGAACAGCACACAAGTGCTGGTCGTGCTGCTGCCTGACTGCGCGCCGAAAATCGGCCACACCCGCTCTAATCCCCAGCCGCCAGTGATCTCCACTTGCACGCGCTGCATGCTGCCATCGCGCATACCTGCAAACACCGGTGCGTTTAGCACGGCATAAGGCAGAACCAACGCCAATGATCCATTCGGTCGAAGATAGCGTTCGGCACCGCGTGCCCAAAAAAGTGCGCACATGTCCTGTTGTGTGGCGAGGTTAGCTCCTGCCCACAAACCATAGCTTTGCAGCGCGTCACGCACCTTGTCTTTCATATCCGCGCTCAGGTGGCGGTAAACGATCCATGGCGGATTGCCGATCAGCACATCGGCGCGATTTTCCGGATGTGACAGCCAGACCGGGCGCAACAGATTGCGCAGAACAAACGTCCAGATGTGATTGCGCCCATCCAGATAGAGCTGCTTGAGTTGGGCAAAGGTTCGGGCGAGCAGGGCTGCATCTTCGGCGGTGGCACCGGCACGCGTGATGGCGTCGCGGATCATGTCGGGCTCGGCCAGCGTGCCCAGCCCGCGATTGAGTTCGTCGAGCGCGCGTTCGAACAATATCTGGTCGCTGGCCAGGCCTGCAGGGATGCGCAGCGGCGGATCGTTGGGTGGCACGTCCACCAGCACTTCGGCTGATGCGCCGAGCGGGCGAAGATTCCACTGCATCGAATCGCCCATGTAAACCGGCACGCTGAGCGTTGGCGGGCGATCTTGCACCAGATCGCCAAGCGCCAGTAGCCAGGTGACCCGCGCCAGCGCGACGGCAACCGGATGCACATCGATCCCGAAAACCCGGTCTGCACAGGTGGCAACGATCTGGGCCGGCGGCAGGCCGGCGTGCCGCCCTACGGCGATCAGGCGGCGGATGGCATGGAACAGAAAGGTTCCTGATCCGCACGAGGGGTCGAGCACGCGCTGTTCCAGCGGGCGCGGGATCGCTGCTGCAACGACACGCGCCGCAAGCCAATCGGGCGTGTAATATTCGCCGAGATCGTGGCGCTCATCAGGATCGATCAGGCTTTCGTACAGGCTTTTGAGCACATCGACTTCAACATCGCGCAGGCGAAAGCGCACGGTTTCTGCCGCGAGCGAGCGCACAAGATCATCGCCGCCATCGGCCAGCAGCGGCCAATCGAAAAAATCGGCTTCGACCGCGCCGATGATGCCTTCGTTCGACAGCAAGCGGCCCGACAGCAGATCAGCTGGATCGTCCACCGCCAGATCGAGCACCCGCGCGGCAATCGCCTTCACCAGGATTGTCAGATAGGTGTGTTGAAGGAACAGGGCGTCGCTGCCGACATCGTCGCCATAAACCTGCCGCAGCAAGCCATCCCACAAATCGCGTTTCAGCAGCACTTCGGGATGATCGCCAACAGCGGCCCAAAGCTGCCGCAATGCCGACTGTGCGCGGCCAAAGGCGAGGCTGTGCCGGCCGAAGGCAAGGGCGACTGCGACGGGAGTTGGCATGACATCCGGCACAGGTGCCAGCAGCGGCTCCAGCCAGCTCAGCAGCCGTTCGGGATGATCGACCTCCACCTCGTAGCGGCCGATGAGCGCGAGCGTGCTGTTGTCGAGCGTGTAGGCCAGCAGGGTGGCGCCGTCGGTGGCCAGGCCAACAGTGGTGCGGCCCGGCGCACTGCGGCGGCTGGCGTCAACCAGATAATCGGGCATGCGGGCGATGACATCGCGCTCCTCGCGGCGCAGATCGCTTTTGAGCTCGATGACGGTGGCGCCCCAGGCCACATCGATCCGGCCGCTGTTGTCGACAAGATAGCGTTCGTGTTCCAGTTCGCTGAAGGCGGCTCCAAAGCCCTCTCGCAGCAATTCGGTGACAAGCCCGCGCAACGCTTCATGGCGTGGTCGTGAAGCCATAGAACGGACGATTTCGGGGAGCCGTTCCGCGCGCCAACCGTTGTTCACAATTCCCTCTCGCTTGATGGCTCAACCGTTGCCGCTGCGTGCGCAGCAGCGTAAGCTGGTAGCATGAAACACGCTCAAGCCGACTTGTTCGCGCAAGACGATGCCGAACGCAACCAATTGTCAGACCAACAACGATTGGCAATCAGGTCTCGCCTGGAAGCAAAGCTGGCTCAGCTTGAAGCGGCGGAACGTTTCTTTTGGGTCAATCCGCTTGACGCTGTTCACGAGGAGAATCGTTTTCAACGTGACGCGGAAAAGCTGGGTGATGAAGGGGCCGTGCTCTGGGCGCGGTTCGACAAGGAGATGGATCGGCTTCACGAAGCACAATAATCCACGAATGCTCAACCAAAGAGTCGGTGATCATCCACCCCAACTCCGCCATCGCGCGCCCACCCCAAAACAAACGGCTGCAGGGGTCACCCCTGCCCGCCGGAGGCCCCTCTTCCTTTCTGCCTCCCACGCAGCCATGATGCGCCCGCATGACAACGCCCCCCGCCACTGAACCCCATCATCTCCCCGGCCATGGCCCCAGCCCGGATGACAGTGGCCGCTGGTTCCGGCGCACGTTGGCGGTGATGGCTGGCATCGCGGTGGCGGTGGCGGTGTGGCAGTTGCAGCAGTTGGTGCTGGTGTTGTTTGCCAGTGCGTTGGTGGGGTTGATGCTCAGCGATTTTGCCGCGGTGTTGCAACGCCGGCTGCGGCTGCCGTTTGCGTTGGCGATTGCGGCGGCGATCCTGATCCCGCTTGCGGCGTTGGCCACGATTTTCGGGTTGTTCGGTTCCATGATGGTGGAACAGTTCATCATCCTGTCCCAACGGTTTCCGGCGGCGCTGGCGCAGGTGGAAAGCTGGGTGCGCAGCTATGCCATTGGGGATGATCTGATTTCCCAGCTGACCAATTATGCGCCCAAGATGGAACAGGTGGTGGGCATCGTGCAGGCGACGCTGGCCAATGTTGGTTCGGCGATCACCGGCTTTGCCGTCGTGCTGGTTGCGGCGCTGTATCTGGCGGCGCAACCGCGGCTGTATATCGATGGCCTTATTGCCATGCTGCCATCGGAAGCGCGGGTGCGTGCCGGTGAAACCGTGGCGGCGGTGCGGGAATCGCTCACCGCTTGGTTGAAGGGGCAGGCGATTGGTATGGCGTTTGTGGCGGTGGGCACCTCGCTGGGCCTGTGGCTGGTGGGCTTGCCGTCGCCGTTGGCCATCGGGCTGGTGGCCGGGCTGTGTGAATTCGTGCCGTACCTGGGCGTGATCCTGGTGGCGGCGCCCACGGTGATCCTGGGTTTTGGCCAGGGGCCGGATACCGGCATCTTCACCATCATCGCGTTGGTGGTGGTGCAGCAGTTGCAGGGCAATGTGGTGATGCCGATCGCGCAGAGCACCTTTGGCGATCTGCCGCCGGTGCTCACCATTTTCAGCCTGATTGCCGCCGGCACGCTGCTGGGGCCGTTGGGCGTGGTGCTGGCGGTGCCGCTCACGGTGGTTGGCATGGCGCTGTTGAAGGTGCGGTTGGCGCGTCTTGGTCGCTCTTCGCCGCTCACCGGCGGCTGACCCTCTTGCCACTCCGCGCCGGCCGTGGTGAAGACCGGCGCACATCATGTCCGATCCTACCGCTCCCAATCCGGCCCTCCTGCTGATCGATCGCACCGCCGTGCTGTTTTGCGGCGTGGCGGCCGGCGTTGCCATTGGCCTGGCCTTTGCGCCGCAACTGAGCGCCTGGTTGGCCGAAGGCCCGCCGGTGACGGTGGCGGCCGCTGCTCCGGTGCAGGCGGTGGACGCCGATGGTCTGCCGCAAGCCGTGGCGGCTGCGGCCGACGTGCCGGCGGGCCTGGCCCGCGCCGTTGCCGAAAAGCGCGCGTTCCGCATCGGCGTGTTTGGCGACAGTTTCGGTGATGGCCTGTGGGCGGCGCTCTATAACCAGTTGCCGCGCCGCGAAGCCTTTCAGGTGCTGCGCCATTCCGAACAGGCCACCGGCTTCACCCGTTACGCCCAGAACAATCTGGAAGATCGGCTGGCCGGCATCCTCGCCGAAGGCCCAGTGGATGTGGCGGTGATCAGTTTCGGCGCCAACGACACCCAGGGCATTTATGTGAATGGCAAGGTGGCGCCCCTGCAGTCGGCGCGCTGGAAGGCGGAAATCGCGACGCGCATCACCCGTTATGTGAAGGCGCTGCAGGCCCAGGGCGCCAGCGTGGTGTGGGTGGGCCTGCCGGTGATGCGCGATCCGAAATATGATGCCCAGGTACAGGGGTTGAACGCGTTTTACGCGGGGCTGATGGCCGAACTGGATGTGCCGTTCATCGATACGCGTTCCGCAGCTGCCGACGAACAGGGCCGCTATGCCTCGCACCTGCCGGGCAAGGATGGCGTGCCGTGGCTGGTGCGTGCCGGCGATGGCATCCACATGAGCATGAAGGGCTATCGCCTGCTCACCGATTCACTGGCCACGCGCCTGCGCGCCTGGGGGCAGGCCGCCCGCGCCGGCAAGCCGGTAACGGCGGATCTGGTGCCGCCGCCGGCCGCGCTGCCGCCTGAACCCGCGTCGCCAGCCGCCGCCAGCGAACCGTCAGCCGCCGCCAGCACGCCGCCAGCGCCCAGTCCGGCGCCGGACACCGCCGCGCCTGTTCCGGACACCGATTCAGCGCCGATGCAACTGCTGCCGCCGCAACCCGCGGCGCCGCCAGAGCAGACGCCGCCGCCGCCAGCCGAACCGCCCCGGCCCTGATGCCGGCGTTACTTGCCTCGCTGGCGCTTGCCGCTGCGCCGTGCCTGGCGGCGCTGTGCGGGGCCGAGCATCTGGCGGGCGTGCCGCTCAGCGCGGCACAGATGCCCACGGATCGCCCCGTGCATATCGTGCAGATCGGCGATTCGCACACGGCGGGCGATGCCATCACCGGCGCCCTGCGCGACGCATTGCAGGCGCGGCTGGGCAATGGCGGGCGCGGCCTGATGCCGGCCGGGCGCCCGCATGCCGGGGTGCGCCTGCGCGGGGTGAGCGTCTCCCCGTCCGGGCCGTGGAGCGTACGCGGCCTGTTCGGCAGCGGGGCTGCAGAGCCCTGGCCGCCGCGCGGTATCACGGGTTATACGGTCAGCAGCAGCGCGCCGGGGTCGGCGCTGGCGCTCACCGCCGACGCCAGTTTTACCGCCTTTGGCCTGTGTGTGATGGCGAGCCCCGATGGCCCGCGCCTCAATCTCACCCTTGGCACCGACACACAGGAACTGGCCTTTGCTGGCGAAGGCCCGCAGTGCCGCCGCATCGTGCCGGGTGCCGCTACCGACAGCGCGCGGCTGGAACTGGTCGGCGGTGAGGCGATCATCACCGGCTGGTGGCTGGAACGGCCAAGCGGTGTCGTCGTCTCCAATCTGGGAGTGCCGGGATCGCAGCTGCAATTCCTTGGACGCGCCGATGAGGCGACGATCGCCGTGCAGTTTCAGGCGCTGCCGGCCGATCTGGTGATTCTGGCCTTTGGCACCAACGAAGGCTTTGCGCCCTTTTTCGATCCCACGCGCTTGGAAAGCCAGATTCGCGAACAGGTGGCGCGCATCCGCCGGCTGGCTGGGCCGGTGCCGATCCTGCTGCTTGGTCCGCCCGATGCCGCCAGCCGCAACCGTGAACTGAGGGACAATGTGGTGGGCGGCGCGCCCGGCGGTGCCACTGATTGCAACAGTGCCATTCAGGCTACCCCCGATCGCCTGCCGGTGGACGGTATCGACATCCCGTTGTGGAATGATGAAGGCGGTACGCTGGCGCCCGATCCAGTGACGCTGTCCGGCCCGATGCCGCGTGCCGTGCGGCGCGGGCTGCCGCTGTTCAACCCGCCGGCCCTGGCTGCGGCCAGCGCGGTGCAGCGCCGGGTGGCGGCCGATCTTGGCATCGCCTTCTGGGATTGGCGGGCACGGCAGGGCGGGGCCTGTTCGGCGGTGCGCTGGATGCAGGCCGGGCTGATGGGCCCGGATTTCATCCATTATTCCGCGGCGGGCGGCGTGGAAGTTGCCCGGCTGTTGTTGGCCGATCTGGATGCGGCACGGGTGGGCGGGCTGCACTGATGCTGTTCCCCACGCTGGATTTTGGCTTGTTCTTCCTGCCCGTGCTGCTGCTGGTTTGGACGGTGGGGCTGGCGTCGAACGAGTGGCGCAAGATCATCCTGCTGCTGGCCAGTTGGGTTTTCTATGGCTTCTGGGATTGGCGCTTCGTGGCGCTGCTGATCGCGTCGGCGGCGATCAACTGGGGCTGTGCGCAGGCCATTCAGCGCCGGCTGGATGATGGCCGCAGCGCTCAGCCGTGGCTGGGCATCGGCGTGGCGGCCAATCTCGCCATATTGGGGTTCTTCAAATATTTCGGCTTCTTTCTTGAACAGTTGGCGCCCATCCTTGCCCGCGCCGGTTGGGGCCGCGATCTGCCGGTGCTGGAAATCATCCTGCCGGTTGGCATCAGCTTCTTCACCTTCCAGGGCATGAGCTACCTGATCGATATCGCCCGCCGCCAGACGGCGCCGGCCAGCTTCCTCGACATCACGCTGCTGATGAGCTTTTTCCCCCACCTCGTCGCCGGGCCGATCGTGCGCGCCAGCCACCTGGTGCCGCAATTCAAGGCGGTGCCAAGGCTGACACGCGGCATGGTGGCGACCGCGCTGATCCTGATCTGCTGGGGGCTGTTCAAGAAGACGGTTGTGGCCAGCGAGCTCGCCACGGGCCTGGTGGACAAGACCTTCTTCGATCCTTCGGCGCAAACCGGCCTTGATCTCGCGCTGGGTGCCTATGGCTATGCCGTTCAGATCTACTGCGATTTTTCGGCCTATTCCGATATGGCGGTGGGGCTGGCGGCGCTGCTCGGCTATCGCTTCCCGCGCAATTTCGATCAGCCATACCGGGCCACCTCGCTGCAGGATTTCTGGAGGCGCTGGCATATCTCGCTGTCGAGCTGGCTGCGCGACTATCTCTACATCAGCCTGGGTGGCAACCGTGGCGGCGTTTGGTTCATCTGCCGCAACCTGATGATCACCATGCTGCTGGGCGGTTTCTGGCACGGTGCCAAATGGACCTTCCTGATCTGGGGCGCGCTGCACGGCGGCGTGCTGGCGATTGAGCGGCTGTGGCGCGAATGGCGGCCGGAAGGCTTTCCCGCGCTGCCCAAGCCCATCGCCATCCTGATCATCTTCCACATCGTGGTGGCCGGCTGGATCTTCTTCCGCGCCGACACGCTGGA
>JAIXQM010000238.1 GCA_027485735.1 Sphingomonadales bacterium
CCATAGGTCGGGTGGCCTTCGGCGATGATCTTGTCGAACTTGTGCACCAGCGCCTGGATGTGCGCCGCGTCGTTGATGCGGCCTTCGACCAGCAGATCCCACATCCGCCGCGTGGCATAGGGCAGATAATTGCCATAAGGGTTCACATAGCCAACGGCGCCGAGCAGGAAGCTTTCCACCGGGCGTTCGCCGGCAAACACGTTCATCACGCCGCCGGTCGCCTCCACGATGTCATACACCCGGGCCACGTCCATGCTGGCTTCCTTGATGTAACGCACCTGATCGAACGCCGCGGTGAGCCGCGCCACCAGCGCCGCCGACATGTCGCGGTTGGAGGTGACCGGGTTGTTGTAGACCATGATCGGCACGGTAACGGCGTCGCAGATCGCCCGGTAGTATTCGAAAATCTCGTCGTCGGTGGGGGTGTAATAATAGGGCGGGATGATCATCAGGCCATCGGCGCCCAGATCCTGCGCCTCGCGGCTGTAACGCACCGCGTTGGGCGTGTAGGCGTTCATCGTGCCGACCATCACCTGATAGCGGCCGCCCGAATGGCGGACGGTGGCATCAACCAGCAGGCGGCGTTCATCATCGCTGATGGTCAGGAACTCGCCGGTGGTGCCCAGCACGATCACGCCGGGCACGCCCGATTCCACCTGCCAATCCAGAAAGGCGTTCAATCGGCCGATGTCGATGCTGCTGCCGTCATCATTGAAGGGTGTAACGGTAACGGTGTGGCTGCCCCGGAAATCTTTTGTCATCATTCTGCCCTTGATTCTTGCCCGCTTTTCTTGAAGGCCAAATGTCGCCCTTGTTGATAGCATCGAACTTATGCGATGTGCGAACAAATGTCAGCATAGCGCCCACATTGGCCCGAGCAAGTGGGGCCGTTCGCGTTTTGGGGAGTCGTTTTGCAGCCTGATGTGATTGTCATCGGCGGCGGGATCGCCGGCTGCGCCACCGCGCTGGAACTGGCGCGCGCCGGCATGGCCGTCACCATCGTGGAGGCCGGGCCCGTGGGGGCGCAGGCCTCCTCCGCCAATGCCGGCAGCCTGCACGCCCAGATCCCGCACGATCCGTTCCGCAACCTGGGCGAAGCCTGGGCCCGCAACTATCAACCGGCCATCCGCCTGCTGATCGCCTCGCTGGATATCTGGAAGGGGCTGGAAGCCGATCTCGGTGCTGATCTCGAAATCGGCTTTGGCGGCGGCTTGCTGGTCGCCACCACCGAAGCCGAGATGGCCGAAATCGAAGTGAAGGCCGCCATCGAACGCGAGGCCGGACTGGCCGTCGAGGTGATCGGCCGGAACGCCATCCGCGAACGCGCGCCCTATCTGGCCGAGCAGGCCATTGGCGGGGCCTTTGCACCGGCCGAGGGCAAGGCCAATCCGCTGCTGGTGGCACCCGCCTACGCACGTGCGGCGCGGGCCGCAGGCGTGGTGATCCACGCCAACACCGGCCCGGCCAGCGTGCGGCGGGATGGGGAAGCCTATGTCGTTGAGGCCGGCGCCACGCAGTGGCGCGCCCCGCGCATCGTGATCGCCGCCGGATCACGCAGCGGCGAGCTGGCGGCGCAGCTGGGCACGCCGCTGGCCATCGAGGCGGTGCCGATCCAGGTCAGCGTGACGGAACCGGCCGCGCCGCTGGTGCCGCACCTCGTCTATTGCGCCGGCCAGAAACTCACCCTGAAACAAAGCCGCCATGGCAGCCTGCTGATCGGCGGCGGCTGGGATGCGGCGCTGGATGAGCAAGGCCGCCCGCAGGTCGATCCCGCCAATCTGGCGGCCAATCTGCGCGTGGCGCTCGCGATGGTGCCGGCCATCGGCAGCCTCAACATCGTGCGCAGTTGGGCGGCGTTCGTGAACGGTACCGATGATTGGCTGCCGATCATCGGCTCCCTGCCCGGCCATCCCAATGCCCATGTCTGTTTCGTGCCGTGGGTCGGCTTTACCGGCAGTCCGGCGGCAGCAAAGCTCACCGCCGATCTGGTGCTGGGCCGGCCGCCGTCGTTTGACGTGCCGCTGGCCGCGTTTGCGCCAGTCAAGTCCTTGGCCTAACCGATCAATCCACCATCGATGATGTGGGTCTGGCCGGTGGTGTAGCTGGCCTCATCCGACGCGAGATAGACGGCCAGCGCCGCCACTTCCTCCGCCCGGCCCAGCCGGCCGGTCGGCTGGTTGGCGAGGAAACGCGCCCGCACCGCGTTGGGGTCGGGCTGGCCGGCGATCCGGCTTGCCAGCGAAGGCGTTTCAATCGGGCCGGGGCAGATGGCGTTGGCCCTTATGCCGCGGTCGGCAAAATCGGCGGCCACCGATTTGGTGAGGCCGATCACCGCCGCCTTGGTCACGCCATAGGCGCAGCGGTTGGGCCAGGCGCGGATGGACGACGCCACCGAGGCGATGTTGATGATATTGCCGCTGCCGCGCGCCAGCATCCCCGGCAGCGCGGCACGAATGGTGCGCATCATCGACGTGACATTCAGATCCAAGGTGAAGTCCCAATCGGCGTCGGTGATTTCGAGGATATTGCCCTGGTGGACAAAGCCGGCGCAGTTGAACAGCACGTCGGGCGCAGCGCCTGACAGCGCCGCCGTCACCGCCACCGCATCGCGCACGTCCAGCCGGGCAATGGTGATCGACGGCGCTTCGGCCTTCAGCGAGGCCAGCGCCTCCATGTCGATATCAGTGGCCGTCACCACGGCGCCTTCGCGGGCGAAGGCCAGCGCGGCGGCCCGCCCGATCCCGGCGCCGGCGGCGGTGATGAAGGCCTGCTTGCCTGCCAAACGGTCCATAATGCTGCTCTCCCCTAATGGCGGATGATCGCCTGCATGAAGCTTTTGGTGCGCGCTTGCGTTGGCGTTTCGAAGATGGCGCTCGGGCTGCCCTGCTCCACCACGCGGCCTTCATCCATCATCACCACCTTCGTGGAAATCTCGCGCACGAAGGCCATTTCGTGGCTGACCAGCAACATGGTGATCCCAGTGCTGGCGAGGCTGCGGATCGTTTCCAGCACCTCCCCCACCCGTTCGGGATCAAGCGCCGACGTGACTTCATCGAGCAGCAGTATCTCCGGCTGCATGGCCAGCGCCCGCGCGATGGCCACGCGCTGCTGCTGCCCGCCCGACAATTGATCGGGATAGCTGCCGGCCTTGTCGGCCAGACCCACGTTGCCCAGGAGATCGCGGGCGCGGGCTTCGGCTTCGGCCCGGGCGACACCCAGCGTGCGCACCGGCGCGAGCGTCAGATTGTCCAGCACGCTCATGTTCTGGAACAGGTTGAACTGCTGGAACACGATGCTCATGCGCCGGCGCAGCGCCTTCAG
>JAIXQM010000024.1 GCA_027485735.1 Sphingomonadales bacterium
GTAAGCGCTGTTCCGACCCCATCTTGCTGACGGCGATGTGAGCCGCGAGTCCTGCTGGCGAGGATGCTGGCGGTGCTGATGCTATGATGATGTCATGTGACGATGCTAGCGCGATCCATGGAGTGGAGGCGCGGATCGAGGTTTTCACGGCGAAGGCGCGGCGGCGCGTCTGGTCGGATGAGGACAAGGCCCGGATCGTTGCCGAGAGCTATGCAGCTGACGCCGGCACCGTGTGCGACGTGGCGCGCCGGAACGGCATCTATCCGAGCCAGCTGTTCACCTGGCGGCGCCAGTTGCGCACGCCGGTGGGGCTGATAGCCCCGCCGTTGTTCGTGCCGGCCGTGGTGGAAGAGCCGGCGGCGGTCGCCGTGCCATCTGAACGTGGATCACGTTCGCACCAGCCATCTCGTCGCCTACGTCGTTCCTCGCGTGGCCAGGCCAGCGCGCCGATCGAGGTCAGCATGGACGGGATCTCGGTGCGGATTGGCCGCGGTGCCGACGCCGCGCTGATCACCGCGGTTCTGGACGCACTGAAGGGCAGCCGGTGACCGCTCTGGGCCCGACCGGTGCCACGCGCGTGCTGGTGGCGACGCGGCCAGTGGATTTTCGTAAAGGGATGGACGGGCTGGCCGCACTGGTCACCGCCGAGCTTGGCGGCCAACCCTATTCCGGCGTGGTCTATGTGTTCCGGGCGAAGAAGGCTGATCGGATCAAGCTGGTCTGGTGGGACGGCACCGGCCTGTGCCTGATGGCCAAGCGCCTGGAGAACGGCCGCTTCAGTTGGCCAGGCGTTCACGACGGGGTGATGCGGCTGACCGCCGCCCAGCTCGGCGCGCTGCTGGAAGGCCTCGACTGGCGCCGCGTGCACCAGGCGCGCCGCACGCAGGCCCCACAGATCTCCGGATAAGCCATTGATCCTGCGTTAGATTGACTCAGTTGGTCAGGCCCCACTCGACGCGCGTGCGCGCGCGTGATTCATTCTGCTCACCGTGCTGACTGCGACCGACCTTCCCGACGATCCCGAGGTGCTTCGCGCCATGCTCGTCGCGGCCAGGGCCGAAGCTGCGCAACTTGTTGAGCGCACGGCGCAACTGACCGCCGAAGTTGAGCGCAAGACGATCGTTACCGCAGAGGCTGAGGCGGAGATCGCCCGGCTGAACGCCATCATTGCCGCCTTCATGCGCCACCGGTTCGGCCCCCGCTCGGAGAAGCTGGACGACGACCAGTTCGAGCTCGTCCTGGAAGACATGGGCATTGCACTGGGGCGGGTGAAGGCGAAGCTGGATGACGCCAGCACGCCCAAAGAACGCGTCGAACGGGAGCGCCGGACCAACCGCGGCAGCCTGCCGGCGCACCTGACCCGCATCGAACAGCTGGTCGATGTCGACAGCAAGCAGTGTGACTGCTGCGGCGGTGCCCTGCATACCATTGGTGAGGATGTCGCCGAGCGCCTGGACTTCGTGCCGGCCAGCTTCCGGGTGCTGGTCACCCGCCGTCCGCGCTATGCCTGCCGCGCCTGTGAAGGCCAAGTGGTGCAGGCCCCGGCACCGGCTCGCATTGTCGAAGGCGGCCTGCCCACCGATGCGCTGGTCGCACAGGTGCTGGTCTCCAAGTACGCTGACCATCTGCCGCTCTACCGGCAGGCCCAGATCTATGCCCGGCAAGGGATCAACCTCGACCGTTCGACCCTTGCTGATTGGGTCGGCCGCGCCGCCTGGTATCTGGCACCGCTGCGCGATCATCTCCTGACCGAGCTGAAGAAGGGCCCCAGGCTGTTCGCCGACGAGACCACCGCACCAGTGCTGGATCCGGGGCGACGATCAACCAAGACCGGGCAGATCTGGGCCTATGCCCGTGATGACCGGCCATGGGGCGGCACCGACCCGCCGGCGGTGGCATTCCTCTATGCGCCCGACCGCAAGGCCGAGCGACCCAAGGCGCATCTGGCAGGGTTCAGCGGTATCCTGCAGGTCGACGGCTATGCAGGCTATCGCGAGATCGGCCGCCGCAATGACGTGGCGCTGGCGTTCTGCTGGAGCCATGTGCGCCGCAAGTTCTTCGAGCTGAGCAAGAGCAGCCCGTCGCCCACGGTCACCGAGACACTGGCGCTGATCAAGGCGCTCTACGCCATTGAGGACGAGATCCGCGGCCAGCCACCCGAGGTCAGGCAGGCGATCCGCCAGCAGAAGGCCAAGCCGATCATCGACGCGCTGCACCGGTTGCTCACGGCCCGGCTTGCCCTGGTCAGCGCCAAGGGCAAGCTGGCCGAGGCCATCCGCTACGCGACCTCGCGCTGGACCGGGCTGACCCTGTTCCTCGAAGATGGCCGCGCCGAACTCGACAGCAACACCGTCGAACGCGCCATCAGGCCCATCGCGCTCAACCGCAAGAACGCCCTGTTCGCCGGATCAGACGACGGCGGCGACAACTGGGCCATCATCGCCAGCCTCATCGAGACCGCCAAGCTCAACAGCGTCGACCCCCTCGCCTGGATGACCAGCATCCTCGAGCGCCTCGCCCGCGGACACTCCAGCCAGAAACTCGATCAGCTCATGCCGTGGCGGTTCAAGGCCTGAAGGGCCCCGGCACACCGCTTAC
>JAIXQM010000046.1 GCA_027485735.1 Sphingomonadales bacterium
GGCACGCCGGTGACCGCCGTCACCCGCCCACCACGCCAGGGGCCGACCTGCCGATAATGCAGACCCGACCATTGCAGCGGATCATGGGCTTGGGCGATGGCCATGGGGCCGAAGGCGGGCAGGGCGGCAATGCTGGCCAGAATGACGGCTCTGAAGACGACAGATTTCATGCGGCAGCCTTGGTTCACGCCGGAAAATGCCCCGGCCCGGTACCGATGACTGGCCGATGCGTCGCCAAATGACAAGCGCAAGCCGGATCGGCCCGCAATGGCGCCGGCACCCCCACGTGAGCCAAACGTTAAAAAAACGTTACTTTGCGAGTTGGCCATTGAGGCAGACGCTCCCTCATCGTTCGGCCTGATGGTCGAGTCGGTTAGTGGGGGATCTGATCATGAACGTAGCGATTTTGCGGTGCGCCATGCTTGCGACGCTTGGAACGGCGGCCGTGTTGCCGTCGGTGGCCAGCGCCCAGTTGATTGCGCAGAAATATTTTCTCACCCGGCGCCCGGCGGCAATCAACATCGAAGCCGGGCAGACATTCGACGTTGACCCGAATGGCATTTCCAGCACGGTCTTCAACCAGGGGATGCTGAATATCGGCTTTGAGGGCATCAGCCAGTATGATGTCGCCGCCGTTGGCCGCAACTTCATTCCGCCCGACACGATCGGTGCCGCTGGCCGCACGCAATATGTCCAGTTCACCAACGGTGGCTTTGCCGTCTACGATAAGGCGACGGGAACGCGATCGCTGTTCTCGTCCGATACGGCCTTCTGGCAGGCTGCCGGCCAGGCTGGTGTGCCCAATGGCGACCAGCGCGTCATCTTCAGCCCTCAGGCCAACAAGTTCATTGCAATTTCCTTCGGCTCGAACACCAAGGACATTCTGGTGGCCGTTTCCGATACCGGCAACGCGCTTGGCACCTGGAAATCGACAAAGTTCGAAGGCTTTGCCGAACTGACTCCCGGCGGCCGCACGCTCGCGGACTATCCGACGCTCGCCTTCGACAACAACGCGGTCTACATCGGTACCAATGATTTCGCCGCCGCAACCGTAGGCGGCCCGACCAACTTCCGCGGCACGACGCTCAATGTCATCCCGCTTTCGGACATCCTCGGAGCGGGCGGTCCCAACGTCGTCAACAATGTCCAGTTCAGAACCGCCTTCACCGGCAATTTCGCCACTGACGATTTCAGTCGCGGCTTCGCAATTCAAGGCGTCAACAGCAGCGAAAGCACGGATGGCATCGGCCATATCATCGCGGCGTCGATCAACGATTTCGGCCTGACGCGCTATGATGTCCTCAATGCCGGCACCGCTGGCGCCGTGCGGACCGCTACGGGCAGCACGACCATCGGCACAGATTATACCTTCAATGGCTTCGGTCGTCAGCCGGCGTCCGACGCCATTGTTGGCAACCCGGCGCTGCCGAACGGCATCGCTGCCAACCGCCGCATCATCGACACCTTTGGCGATCAGATCAGCAGCAGCGCATTTGAACATGCCGGCAAGATCTACAGTGTTCACACCGTTACCGAAAACGGCACTGATCGCACCGTCGTGCGCTACACCGTCCTCGACACCGCGACCAACGCCGTGCTCGATGAAGGCAATCTTGGCGATGCAGCATTTGATTTTTATCAGGGCGCACTTGCGGTCAACAGGCTCGGCCAGGTGGTCATCAGCTACAACCGTTCGGGCCTTGGCCCCGATGGCAGAATCACGCTGGCGGCACAGACCTTTCGCACCAATGCGCTTGGTCAGCTTGTTTCAACCGGCGACGAGATTGTGCTGCGCGTCAGCGATACCGATGATTACCACAATGGTTCGCTCTACGGACAGGCGGCCGCCGGCCGTCAGCGCTGGGCCGATTACGCCACGGTGACGCTCGATCCGATGTCGGTCCACAGTTTCTGGATCTCGGGCACGTTTGCGCGCGAGTATAACTTGGGTGCGTTCGGCCATCCAGGCGGCACCGGTGGTTCACGTTGGGGCACCTATATCGCTGAATTGAATGTCGGTGGTGTGCCCGAGCCGCAGAGCTGGGCCATGCTGATCATCGGTTTTGGCCTGATCGGTGCAGTAAACCGGCGCCAGCGCCAACCGGCAAGCTGCTGATCCTGCGCGCCAGGTTGGATCGATGCACTGTCATGGGCGGGGCTTCCCGGCCTCGCCCATTGCCACCACCGCGCACAGTGCCGCCGCCCCGGCAGGCGGATCAAGGATGAGCCCAAAGCCGTGATGCGTCTGGTCGCCCTGTTGATGATTGCAACCGCAGCGGCCGCGGCGCCGCCGGCCGGCAAGCGCACCCCCACCCTCGCCGCCACTCTGGCAGCGCCGCTGACCGGCAGTTGGGCCGGAGACGGCTTTGCCTTACGATCGGCGGGGACCGGCTATGTGGTGCAAGGCAAGTGCGCCGCCGGTAAGATCACCGGGACGGTGGTTCCCGATGCGGCTGGCACCTTCACCGCGGCTGGCTATTTCAATCCGCAGGGCCCGGTCCGCCGGCCCTTGCCCACTGGGTACGGCGATCAACTGCCGGTGGTTGAGCCGCTTTCGCAGATCGCGCCGCGTGATCGACTGGCGCTGTTCAAGGGCCAGATCAGCGGCAACAGGCTGACGCTTCTCGTGCGTATTGCCGGCAGTTCGGGCGACACACGCCATGTTCTCAAGCGCGGCGCCGCGATCCGGTTCAAGGATTGCCCATGAGGCTGTCGCGTGCC
>JAIXQM010000063.1 GCA_027485735.1 Sphingomonadales bacterium
CCCCCTCGCCTGGATGACCAGCATCCTCGAGCGCCTCGCCCGCGGACACTCCAGCCAGAAACTCGATCAGCTCATGCCGTGGCGGTTCAAGGCCTGAAGGGCCCCGGCACACCGCTTACTGCTGCCGCGCTGGTGGCGACTCCGCTGCATGCAGCGAAGCCGAAGGTCTCTGAAGCAGCAGTCCCCCCACTGGCCACGAACGCGCCCGAAGCGCGCGCGCCGCAATGGACGCTCAAGGGCACCTACGGCCAGTGGGGTGTTCTCTGCAATCCATCGAGCCCCAGTGAGTGCCGCGCTGCGCAAACACAGAAATCTGTCGATGAGAAGAATCCGGGCACGCTTTTGCAAGTCTTGTTCGCCGCGGAAAAAGGCAAGATGTTCGGAGTGTTTACGCTTCCATTCGGCGTTGATCTGCGCGCCGGCATTGCTGTGCGGATCGACGAGGGCGATGAGGTCAAGGGCAGCTTCATGACCTGCATGCCTGATGGATGCCAGTCGATCACTGAGATCAACGAGACATTGTTGGCGCAGATCCGGAAAGGAAAGGTCCTGAAAGTTGGATTTCGTTCTTGGGGCGGCGGAGACAAGACCTTAGTGGTCGATGTCCCTCTAGAGGGCGCTGGGCAAGCCATCGCGGCTTCGAATCCCTGAACATCGAGCCGAAGCGGTCGCCTTTGCTGCTGTGAGGGCGGGGACGACGATCACCGCTTTGGCCCAGCATTTTGACGTTTATCTGTCTCACGTCGTGACGTGGGTAAATGCTGGTTGGCGACCCGTAGCGTGATTGCTCTCGCCTGGCGGATCAAGATTGTTGGCCCCATTGTGGGGACCAGCTCGCCTTTGAACCAAGAAGCAATCTACAATCAAATGGTCGGTTATAGCCGCTGGATGCCCCGCGAGGATTCGAACCTCGATTAACGGTGTCAGAGACCGGAGTCTTACCTTTAGACGACAGGGCAACAGCCAGCGAAGGCTGGCGTTTACCGGCTGGGGCGGCCACGGTCAACCGTCTGATGTGGTCCAAATGCGCTAGTGTCCACAGCTGTGGCCGAAGTAGCGGATGATTTGCCATCATCCGATGAATTGGCTAGCGTGTTTTCAGGTTCCGCTGCGGCGGCGTCCCTTGGGGGCGCATGGTCAAGGCGGTATGTGAATGTGACTGGACTTGCCGATGCCGGCCCCGCTTGAATCTGCTGACGGCCCCCGCCGCGGCACCGCCGCCCGAAGCCGGATGCACCCATCCCAGCAGCGTCGCGCGCCAGCCTATGGCGCGCTTGATCTGGGCACCAACAATTGCCGATTGCTGATCGCCCGGCCATCGCCCGATGGCTTCACCGTGGTGGATGCCTATAGCCGCGTGGTGCGGTTGGGGGAGGGGCTGCTGGAAGCCGGTCGGCTGTCCGATGCCGCGATGGACCGCACCCTGGCCGCACTTTCGGCCTGCTCCGAAAAACTGGCGCGCCGTGATGTACGGTTGACCCGCAATGTCGCCACCGAAGCCTGCCGACGCGCCAGCAATGGCCTGGCCTTCGTGGAGCGAGTCTATCAGGAAACCGGCATCGCGCTGGATGTGATCAGCGCGGCGGAAGAGGCGCGGCTGGCGGTGCTGGGCTGCCATGTGCTGATTGATGGCGATGGCCCGCCGGCGCTGGTGTTCGATATCGGCGGCGGTTCGACCGAATTGATGCTGGTGGCGCCTTCGGGCGTAGGCGACGCGCCCCCGGCCATTATCGAGTGGATTTCAATGCCGTGGGGCGTGGTGTCCCTGGCCGAAACCGAACCGCAATGGCCGCAGGTTGCCGATCGCGTTGACGCCTACGACCGAATGCTGGCCGAGATGTGGCCCTGGCTTGACCGGTTTGCCGCGAAACTGGCAGCGCGCGGCGTGAGCGAGGTGCAGTTGCTGGGCACATCCGGCACCATCACCACGCTGGCCAGCGTGCAGCTGGGCCTCCCCGGCTATGATCGGCGGCGGGTGGACGGCTGTGCGGTGGATACGGCGGCGCTGGCGGCGTTGTGCCGGTCGATCGGGCACAGCAGCGTGGCTGAACGCGCCCGCATCGCCTGCGTTGGACCAGACCGTGCCGAATTGATCGTGGCGGGCTGCGCCATATTGGAAGCCATCCTTACCCGCTGGCCGGGCGGGCAGGTGCGGGTGGCCGATCGCGGCATCCGCGAAGGCATCTTGCGCACCTTGATGACGCGCGACGGTGTGTGGGCGACCGGCAAATGAGTGGCGCAGGACCCAGTGGCCCCGGCGGCCGGTCGCGTGGCGGCAAGGTGCGGGTGAAAACCGCGCGCAAACGCTCGCCGCAATCGGCGGCCTGGCTGGAACGGCACCTGAACGATCCCTATGTCGCGGCCGCCAAGGCCCAGGGCTATCGCAGCCGCGCCGCCTTCAAGCTGAAGGAACTGGATGAACAGTTCGGCCTGCTGGCCGGCGTTGATCGCGTCGTCGATCTGGGCGCTGCGCCAGGTGGCTGGTGCCAGGTGGTGAAGCAGAAACGCCCCAAGGCCCGGGTGGTGGGCATGGATCTGCTGGCCATCGAGCCGCTGGCCGGCGTCGATCTGTTCCAGAAGGACATCACCGATGATGATAGCGAGGCGCTGATCCTTTCAACGCTTGGCGGCCCGGCCGATCTGGTGATGAGCGACATGGCCGCCAACACCGTGGGCCACAAGCAGACCGACCATCTTCGCACCATGGGCCTGATCGAGGTTGGGCTGGACATGGCCACGCGGCTGCTGCGGCCGGGCGGCAGTTTCCTGGCCAAGGTGCTGGCCGGCGGCGGCGATGGCCAGTTGACAGCGCTGCTGAAGCGCCATTTCACCACGGTGAAGCATGTGAAGCCACCCGCCAGCCGCAAGGGATCGAGCGAATGGTATGTTGTGGCGCAAGGGTTCAAGGCGAGCGAACCGCCTGTTGAATAAGCAGACATTGCGTCGCACGCCGCGCACTGGCAAGCATCGATCATGCGATTCATCCTGCCTCTTGCCCTGCTGCTGACCGCCGCCGCCCCGGCGCCGGCAATCGATGTCGCCCAGATGAAGCGGGACGTCGAAACATTGGCGTCAAACGCGTACGAAGGCCGCGCGCCGACCACGCCCGGTGAGGCCAAGACCATCGCCTATCTGGCGCAGCGCATGGCTGCCATTGGCCTGAAGCCCGGCTATAACGGGAAATGGCTGCAGCCGGTGCCGCTGGTTTCGATCACCACCGATCCGGCCGCGCAATTGCGTGTTGCGGGCGGAAGAGAGCCGATCGCGCTGGCGATGAACAGCGATGTGGCCGTGGTGACCCGGCTGCCACAGAGTCAGGTGAGCGTGAACGCGTCTGACATCGTCTTCGTCGGCCATGGCATCGTGGCACCGGAACGCGGCTGGAACGATTATGCGGGCGTTGATGTGCGCGGCAAGACGGTGCTGGTGCTGGTCAATGATCCTGATTGGCGGACGCCGACGATGGGCAAGGCTGCCGGGCCGTTCAATGGCCGCGCGATCACCTATTATGGCCGCTACACTTACAAGTACGAGGAAGCGCTGCGACAGGGCGCAGCCGCGGCGTTGGTCATCCATGATGACGAGCCGGCCGGCTATCCTTGGGGCGTGATCGGCACCAATGTCGGGCGTCCGTCGCTGGGGCTGGATCAGGGCAGCGCAGCGCAGCCGGTGCTGCAGGTTCAGGGCTGGATCACGCGGGCTGCGGCGGCGCGCGTACTCGCCAGCGCCGGCCATGATCTGGCTCGGCTGGAACAGGCCGCCACCCGGCCCGATTTTCGCGCGATCAAGACCGGCCTCACGGCTTCGTTGACACTCGACAACACGGTGGAACGGTCGGTTTCGCACAATGTGGTTGGGGTGTTGCCCGGCACCAAGCGGCCGGACGAGGTGGTGCTGGTGACCGCTCATTGGGACCATGTCGGCCGCTGCAAGGCCGATGCGAGCGGTGACGATATCTGCAACGGCGCGCTGGACAATGCGTCGGGCACGGCCGGCGTACTGGCCCTGGCCGAACATTTTGCACGGTCGCCGCGCACGGAACGCAGCCTGCTGTTCATGGCGGTCACCCTGGAGGAGGCTGGGCTGTTCGGTTCGGCCTGGTATGCCGATCATCCGATCTTCCCGCTCGGCAAGACGGTGGGCGGCGTCAACATGGACGTGCTGTCAATGAATGGCGCGCTTGATGGCTTCACCATCTCCGGCGCCGGCCAATCGGAACTGGAAGCACTTGCGACCCGGCTGGCAGCCGCGCAGGGGCGCCGGCTGGTGCCGGAAGCTTCGCCGGAAAAGGGCCGCTATTTCCGGTCCGACCATTTCAGCCTCGCCCGCCAGGGCGTGCCGATGCTGATGGCGATCGGCGGCGGCGAACTGATCGGCAAGCCACCGGGCGCAGCGGAAGCGGCGGCAAAGGATTTTGTCGATAACCGCTATCACCAGCCATCTGACGAATATGATCCCAATTGGGATTGGGGCGGCGCGGTGCAGGATCTGACACTGTTTGCCGATTTCGCCCGCACGCTTGCCAATGGCCGCGACTGGCCGAACTGGCTGCCCGACAGCGAATTCCGCACGATCCGCGACCAAAGTCGCGCAGGAGTGAAATAATGACTGCCCGCCAGCCCGCGGAGTGGGCGCCGCACGCTGCAACCTGGACGGCATTTCCCTCCCATGCTGAGCTGTGGGAGGATGATCTCGCCGCGGCACAAGCGGAAGTCGCCGCGATGGTGCGCGCCATTGCCAAAGGCGAGCGCATCGAACTGCTGGTGGCCAATGATGAAGCCATGGCCGTGGCCCGCGACATGCTGGGCGATGTGGATGTGCGCCTGCACGCATACGGCTTTGGTGATATCTGGCTGCGCGATACAGGGCCGTTGTTCCTGCAATCGCCACACGGCATGGCGGCGGCCGGCTTCCGCTTCAATTTCTGGGGCGGCAAATATGATCTGCCCGGCGATGAGGGCGTTGCCGCCTTTGTGGCCGGCGCGACCAGCACCCCGCTGGCCCGGCACACCTGGGTACTGGAAGGTGGCGCCATCGATGTGGATGGCACCGGGCTGGTGGTGACCACCGAGCAATGTCTGCTCAATCCCAACCGCAACCCCAAGATGGATCGGGTGGAAGTGGAAAGCCATCTCCGCCGCGATCTGGGGCTGGACCGGGTGCTGTGGCTGGGCGACGGCCTGTTGAACGATCACACCGATGGCCATGTCGATAATCTGGCGCGCTTCGTGGCGCCGGGCCGGCTGGCGCTTCCGGTGGCGGCGGGCAAGGATGATCCCAATAAAGATGTCTATGAAGACGCCTGGGATCGTGCGCGCGATTTCGGGTTGGAGATCGTGCCGATCCCGTCGCCGGGCAAGGTGCTGCGCGATGGCGAGATCATCCCGGCCAGCCACATGAATTTCTACATCGCCAATGCCGTGGTGGTGGTGCCGCTTTATGGTGCCGCCAGCGATGATGACGCGGTGAAGGCCATCGCCGCGCTGTTCCCCGATCGGGAAGTGATCGGCATGCGCGCCGATCATATTCTCACCGGCGGCGGCAGTTTCCACTGCATCACCCAACAGCAGCCGAAATAGGCCAAGACTGGAGGGCATCTTTCGCCCGCCACATTCGTGCGCTAGGGGCGCAATCATGACCCGCACCATCACCGTCGCCGGCCTGCAACTGGCCTTCTCCGGCAATCGCGATGCCGATATCGCAATGACCGCCGCCGCCGCCCGCGCCGCTGCTGACGGCGTCGATGTCGTGCTGCCGCCGGAATTGTTCGA
>JAIXQM010000186.1 GCA_027485735.1 Sphingomonadales bacterium
CTCAACCGCAAGACCGGGCGTGACATGCTGTTGTGGGATGGCACCTGCATGGTGCACGAGAAATTCTCGGTGACGGAATTGCTGAAGCTGAAGGCCCAGCATCCGGCCGCGCCCGTGCTGGCCCACCCCGAATGCCCGGCGTCGATCCTGGAACTGGCGCATTATGTCGGCGCGACCAGCGGTATCCTGAATTATGCGCTGAACTCGCCCGAGCCGACCGTGATCGTGGCGACCGAACCCAACATCATCCACCAGATGCAGAAGGCCGCGCCGCATAAGACGTTCATCGGTGCGCCGGGGGCGGACGGCAATTGCGGCTGCAACATGTGCCCCTACATGGCGCTCAACACGATGGAGAAACTCTATCTCTCGCTGCGCGATCTGACGCCGCAGATCGAAGTGCCGGAGGATGTGCGGGTGAAAGCCAAGCGCAGCCTTGATCGCATGCTGGAAATGGCGGGCAATGTCTCAGCCGTACCGGTGCGCGGTGATTGACGGGTTCGATACGGCGGCCTTCGTCGCTGCGACATTGGCTGAGGATATGGGGCAGGGCGGTGACATCACGTCGGCCGCCGTGATTCCGGCCGGTGCGCGGCTGACGGCGGTGATGGACAGCCGCGATCCGGTCGTGGTGGCGGGTCTGCCGCTGGCCGCTGCCTTTTTTCGCGCGCTCGATCCCGCCTGCACCATCACCATGCTGGCCAGCGATGGCGATGCCGTGCCGGCAGGAACTGACCTGATGCGGATCGAGGGCAATGCGCGTGCCCTGCTCACGGCGGAACGCTCGGCGCTCAACACCGTGCAGCACCTCACCGGCATCGCCACCATGACGCGGCAGTATGTCGACGCCATCGCCGGCACCGGCGCCGTGCTGCTCGATACGCGCAAGACCTTGCCTGGCCTGCGTGCGCTGGAAAAATATGCGACGCGGATGGGCGGCGCCACCAACCACCGCATGCGGCTGGATGACGGCGTCATGATCAAGGACAATCACATCGCCGTTGCTGGCGGTGTTGAACGTGCCGTGCGGGCGGCCAAGGCTGCGGGCCTGAAGGGCGTCGTGGTTGAGGTGGACCGCATCGATCAGATCGAGCCGGCGCTGCAAGCCGGCGCCGACCGACTGTTGCTCGACAACATGGGGCCAGACCTGTTGCGCGAAGCCGTGGCGCTGATCGCCGGCCGTGTGCCGACCGAAGCCAGTGGCGGTGTCAATCTGCAGACCATTCGCGCCATTGCCGAAACCGGCGTCTCCTTCATCAGCGTCGGCCGCATCACCCAGAGCGCACCGGCCGCCGATATTGGTTTGGATTTCGCCTGATCAGCGTTGGTCCAGCAGCCGCTTGACCAGTTTAAGATTGCGGCTGTTCGACCGGAAAAACAGGTCGAACAGGTCGCCGGCAATCGGCACGCTGCCGATCGCCGTATCCACTCCGACATTGGCCAGCATGCGCAGCAATGTGCCGCGCGACGCACCGAGATTGCGGGCTTCCCAGATCAGATACAGGCCAAGCGCGGCCGTGGCGGCATCGCCCACGCCGGGTGCGAGGCCGATGATGGCGTCCAGCCCGACGCGCCGCCCGATCAGCGGCAGCTTGATCAACCCTTCCAGCAGATGCTCCAGCGCCACGATTCGCGCGCGGGCACGGTTATGCGGGCTCAAACCAGCAAGAGACGAAGGGGCAGAGACGCGACTGGTCAATTCAGCTGATACTCCGGCGGCCGGGAGCCGCGATCATCAGTGAATCTGGCCCCGGCCGCCGGAATTACAAGAACGGCTCACTTCTTGCCGAACATGCCCATGATGTCGTTGATCGGGTTGCCGTCGCCGTCCCGGTCCAGCATTCCCGCCACCTGGCCCAACATGCCGCCGCCACTCTGGCCGCCCAGGCCGGCCATCACCTCCTCCAGCACGCCGCCCTTGCCGCCGGCACCCTGAACGGCCTGCAACAATTGCGGTAGCAGCGCGCCCAGCGCCCCTGCGTTCATCCCGGTCTTGCCCGCCACGTCGGCGACAGCGGCGGCGTTGTTCACCCCCGGATCGGCGATCTGCGGCAGCAACTGCCCCAACGCGCCTTCCACCATGGCCGGATCGAGCCCGGCCTTGCCGGCCAGCCCGGCGATATCGATATTCCCGCCAGCCTGCGCCAGCAGATCATCCAGCATGCCCATCTGCGATTCTCCCGTCTTGGCGACCCAAGGAGAACATGACTCGGTGACGCTTTGGCGGCAATCAGCCTCAAAATCAGCCTTTGATCATCGCCGGCAGCGTCGCTTCATGGGTGCGCTTCAATTCGGCCAGCGTCACTGTTTCGCCGTTCAGCACCAGCGCATCACTGCCCACCGTGCCGATGCGCGTGGCGCCGTCGATGACAACGCCGGCCGGCGCGGTGACAAGGTAACGCCCCTGGTCTTCGCCGAACGCCGACGCGGCATCCAGAGCCACTTCAACAATTGCGCCCAGCCCGCTGGCCATTGCCATTTCGGCCACCGCCACGGCCAGGCCGCCATCCGAAAGATCGTGCACGGCATTCACCGTGCCGGCCGCGATCAGTGCCGCGACTGCGTCGCCAGCCGCACGCTCGGCGGCCAGATCGACTACCGGCGGTGGGCCGTCTTCACGGCCATGGCATTCACGCAGCCAAAGCGACTGGCCCAGATGCGTGCCCGCGCCGCCAATCAGCCAGATCACGTCGCCGGCCGCCTTGAAGGCCAGGTCCATTTGACTGTCGTAATCGGCGAGCAGGCCCACGCCGCCAATCGCCGGCGTCGGCAGGATGGCGTTGCCGCCGCCGGTCGCCTTGCTCTCGTTGTAGAGGGAGACGTTGCCCGAAACCACCGGATAGTCCAGCGCCCGGCAGGCTTCGGCCATGCCCTCGATGCAGCCCACCAATTGTCCCATGATCACCGGGTTCTGCGGGGAGGCGAAGTTCAGGCAGTTGGTGATGGCCAGCGGCTTGCCGCCCACCGCCACGATGTTGCGCCAGGTCTCCGCCACGGCCTGCTTGCCGCCCTCAAACGGATCGGCAAAGCAGTAGCGCGGCGTGCAGTCGGTGGCGATGGCCAGCGCCTTCTTCGTGCCATGCACGCGCACCACCGCGGCATCCCCGCCCGGCCGTTGCAACGTGTCGGCGCCGACCTGGCAATCATATTGTTCCCAGATCCAGCGGCGTGAGCAGAGATCCGCGCTGCCCAGCAATGTCTTCAGATCGGCCACGATATTGGCGCTGGCCGGCACATCGGTCAGGGCGGCGCGCTTGGGCGTCGGCACGTGCGGCCGGTCATATTTCGGCGCGGCATCGGCCAGCGGATCGAGCGGGATGCGGCCCACCACCTCGCCGTGGAAGGTCATGGTCAGATCGCCGCCGTCGACGACTTCGCCGATCACCGCGAAATCCAGTTCCCATTTGCGGAAGATCGCCTGCGCGAAATCCTCGCGGCCGGGCTTCAGCACCATCAGCATCCGTTCCTGGGATTCCGACAGCATCATTTCATAGGGCGTCATGGCCGTTTCGCGGCACGGCACCTTGTCCAGATCAAGCCTTATGCCCACGCCGCCCTTCGACGCCATTTCCACCGATGAACTGGTCAGGCCTGCCGCGCCCATGTCCTGAATGGCCACGATCGCATCCGATGCCATCAGTTCCAGGCAGGCTTCGATCAGCAACTTCTCGGTGAACGGGTCGCCCACCTGCACGGTCGGGCGCTTTTCCTCGCTGTTCTCGTCAAACTCGGCGCTGGCCATGGTGGCGCCATGGATACCGTCCCGCCCGGTCTTGGAACCGACATAGACCACCGGATTGCCCACACCGGCGGCGGCCGAATAGAAAATCTTGTCCGCCTTGGCGATGCCCACGGTCATCGCATTCACGATGATATTGCCGTTGTAGCTGGGATGGAAAATCGTTTCCCCGCCCACGGTCGGCACGCCAACGCAATTGCCGTAACCGCCGATGCCGGCAACGACGCCCTTCACCAAATGGCGCATCTTGGGCGCGTTGATGTCACCGAAACGCAGCGCGTTCATGTTGGCCACCGGGCGTGCGCCCATGGTGAACACGTCACGCAGGATGCCGCCCACGCCGGTGGCCGCGCCCTGATAGGGCTCGATGTAACTGGGGTGGTTGTGGCTCTCCATCTTGAAGATGGCGGCATCGCCGTCACCAATGTCGATCACGCCGGCATTCTCGCCCGGGCCGCAGATCACCCACGGGGCCTTCGTGGGCAGCTTGGCCAGGTGCATGCGGCTGGATTTGTAGCTGCAATGTTCGGACCACATGACCGAGAAGATACCGAGTTCAAGCAGGTTCGGCTCACGCCCCATGGCGGCGAGCACACGCTCATATTCTTCGGGCGTGAAGCCGTGGGTGGCGACAACTTGGGCGGTGATCTGGCTCATGGCGCGCGCATAGCCTGCGGCGGCAGCTTTGTCATGTCGCAGCAGGAGGCACCCCTGCATTTTCCGCTTCGGCCCGGCGGCCAATGGCCGCGGATCGCAGCATGACAATGCCGGTATAGCTGATCACCACCGAAACCAGCCATTTCAGCGGCGCCAGTGGCAGTTCTTTCACGATGAACGCCGCGACCAGCACGGCCGGGATGCCGGCCAGCACCATGGCCAGGGGAATTCGCAGATCGATCTTGCCGGCCTTGATGTGATGCGTCGCAATGCCCGCCGCCGCAAAGGAGGCGCTGGCGGCCATGATCGGAAAGCACAAACGCGGATCAAGCCCCATCAGGCTGAGCATGGCCAGCGTTGGCGCATAATTGCCGATGCCGAAATTGATCAGCACACCAAATCCGAAACTGGCGGCAATGGCCACGATGGTCAGGCCGAGTGGCAGGCTGGTCGCCGTGCCGCCCACCGGCATCAGATCGAGATTGGACAGCAAAAAAAACACCGCCGCGATCAGCAGCGCCAGGCCCACCACGCCCTGCACGACCCAGGCCCGGGCGCGGGCGATCAGCGGCAGGCCGGCCCAGCCACCGGCCAGAAACGTGAGGATGCTGCCCACCAGCAGCACGGGATCCACCCCCACGCCCAGCAGGCTGAGGAAGATCAGCCCCTCGACCATCGTGGGCAGGGTCAGCCCGGTGATCATCGTCTGCGGGATCAGGTGATCGGGCACCAGCTTGCGGAACTTGAACCAGGCCATGGCGGGCGCCATCGATCCGATGCCCAGCGTGTCGAGGAAATTGACCACCGCGCCCAGCAGCAACGCTTCGGCGCGCGGCCACAGCCGCTGCGAGATGGCCGCGCGCAGCAGCACCACGCCATTGAACGCCGCGGCGAGCACCAGCAGCGCCAGAAGGATGTTGAGCATCGTTTCGTCCCCAGCCGCCCTGTGGTGCAGCGCAACGCCAACAAGGCGGCAACTGTCACTGGCGTCAATAGGGACGGCGCGAATTTGTCATGTCGCCATGGCGTGATGCACTTCGCGGCGCGCGGCGCTGCTAATTCACATCTGCGCCATCCGCACCTTCCGCAATCGGCGCACCCCGGCTATGACGCAGTGCAACAGCTTGAAGGGCCGCCATGCCACGCACGCGCGCAGACGGGAAGAAAACGCAGATTGTCGTCGTGGGCGGCGGCGCCGGCGGGCTTGAGCTGGTGACGAAGCTCGGCGCGCATTTTCCGCGCCAGGATTTCGACATCATCCTGGTCGATCGCAACCCCACCCATATCTGGAAGCCGCTGCTGCACGAAGTGGCGGCTGGCAGCCTTGATGCCAATCTGGATGAGGTCGGCTATCGCGGCCACGCCTATCGCTGGGGCTATCGCTATTTCGATGGCGCACTGGAAGCCATCGACCGCGAGGCCAAGCAGATCATCATCGCGCCGATCCGGGATGAAGACGGCAGCGAGGTGATCGGCCGCCACCGCATCCGCTATGATTATCTGGTCATCGCGGTGGGCAGCGTTTCCAATGATTTCGGCATCACCGGCGTGAAGGACCATTGCCTCGCGCTCGAAAGCCGCATCGATGCTGATCGCTTCCGCCGCAAATTGCTCAATCAGTGCCTGCGTGTGTCGCGCCAGATGGTGGCCGATCCGGCCAGCGATGCCTCGGTGAAAGTGGTGATCGTGGGCGGCGGCGCCACCGGCGTGGAACTCGCCGCCGAACTCTATTCCGCCGCCGATGCGCTGGGCTTCTATGGCCTTGAAGTGTTCGATGGAAAGCGCCTGCAGGTGTCGCTGCTCGAAGCCGGGCCGCGCATCTTGCCGCAATTGCCTGAAAAACTGGCGGCCGCAGCCCATTCGGAACTGGAAAATCTTGGCGTCAAGGTGCTGGCCGGAACGCAGGTGGTAGCTGCCACCGCAGATGCCATCTTGGTCAAGGATAGCCCCGCCATTCCCGCTGATCTGAAGGTCTGGGCAGCCGGGGTGAAGGGCGCCGAATTTCTCAATGGCATTGGCGGGCTGGAAACCACCCGCAACAACCAGTTGCTGGTGAAGGACACGCTGCAGACCACGCGCGACGACAGCATCTTCGCCATCGGCGATTGCGCCAGCTACACACCGCCTGGGCAGGACCGCCCGGTGCCGCCGCGCGCGCAGGCCGCGCACCAGATGGCCGATGCCACCTTCCGCAACATCAAGGCGCTGATCGCCGGCAAACCGCCGCGCCCGTTTGTCTATGCCGATAACGGCTCGCTGGTGAACTTGGCACGCTATTCCACCGTGGGCAGCCTGATGGGCAATCTGGTGGGCGGCAAGATGGCGATCGAAGGCCGGCTGGCGCGCTTTGTCTACACTTCGCTTTATCGCATGCACCTGATCGCTATCCACGGCTGGCTGAAGGGCCTGTTCCTGATCCTGATGGGCCATGTGAACCAGGTGGTGCGGCCGAAATTGAAGCTGCACTGATCCTTGGAAGAAACAGGGACGGGGGCCTCCGGCGGGCAGGGACGAGTCCCTGCCCGCCGGAGGCCTTTTGCTTTCTTGGACGTGCGGCCGCCTTCTTGATCCAGATCAACGCCGCCGTGGCTGCAGCGCCCTTAAAGTCGCGCCATGGCTATCTTCCATCCCGATCTCGCCGCGCAGCCGGTGCCGCGCTACACCAGCTACCCCACGGCAGCGCAATTCCACGAAGGCGTGGGCGCGGCCGAGCA
>JAIXQM010000099.1 GCA_027485735.1 Sphingomonadales bacterium
CTCTGGCAAGCCGCGACTTATTCCTCGGTAACGTCCTCGGCACCCGGCTCATCGGCCAGACCCAGCGCCTTCAATTTCCTGTGCAAGGCGCTGCGTTCCATGCCGATGAAGGCGGCGGTGCGACTGATATTGCCGGAAAAACGCCGTATCTGCGCGCGCAGATATTCCCGCTCGAACGCTTCGCGGGCTTCGCGCAGCGGGGTCCCCATGATCGATCGCGCCGCCTGGCCAGGCATCAGCCTTGAAGGCTCGGCCGTCACTTCGGATGGCAGCATGTCGATCTCCAGTGTCGCCATGCTGGTGCTGGGCGCCATGATCATCGTGCGCTCGATGACGTTCCTGAGCTGCCGCACATTGCCCGGCCAATCATAGGTTTGCAGCGCCGCCACCGCGTCTTCCGAAAGATCGGGTGTCGGCATGCCGCGTTCGGCAGCATAGCGGGCGAGGAAATAGCGGGCGAGTTCGGCCACGTCCTCGCGCCGTTCCGACAGCGGTGGCAGCCGCACCGGCACGACGTTCAGGCGGTAATAAAGATCCTCGCGGAAGCGGCCGGCGGCGATTTCAGCGGCCAGATCGCGACTGGTGGCCGAAATCACCCGCACGTCCACCCGCACCCAGCGCACACCGCCCACACGTTGGAACACCTGTTCGGTGAGCACGCGCAAGATCTTGGCCTGGGTCGTCATCGGCATGTCGGCCACGTCATCCAGGAACAGCGTACCGCCATGCGCCTGTTCCAGCAGGCCGGCGCGGACATTCTCGCCGCCCTCCTCCACCCCGAACAGCGCCTCTTCCACCCGCTCTGGCGTCATCCGCGCGGCCGAAACCACGACGAACGGCGCATCGATGCGCGGGCTCCACTGGTGCAGCAGGCGAGCCGCGACTTCCTTGCCGCTGCCCGCCGGGCCGCTGATCAGCACGCGGCTGCCGGTGGCGGCCACCCGCTTCAAGGTGGCACGCACCTGGTTGATCTGCGGGCTCGTGCCGGTCAGCTCGATATCAACGCCCACCCGCTCCTTCAGCGCTTCATATTCGCGGCGCAGGCGCTCGGTTTCAGTGGCGCGGCGCACCACCAGCAGCAATTGTTCGGCCTGGAACGGCTTTTCGATATAATCATAGGCGCCGCGCTTGATGGCGGCGACCGCGGTATCGAGGTTGCCGTGCCCGGAAATCACCACGATCGGCAGGGTCGGATCGCGGGCTTTCATGGCGTCCAGCAGTTCGATCCCGTCCATGCTACTGCCCTGCAGCCAGACATCGAGGATGACGAGGCTGGGCCGGCGTTCGGCCAGCGCCGCGAGTGCGCCTTCCGCATGGGCAGCGGTGCGGGTTTCAAAGCCCTCATCGCCCAGCACGCCGGCCACCAGCTCGCGGATATCAGCTTCATCGTCGACGATCAGGATATCAAGGGCCATAGTGGGGCAGTCCTTCTCAGGCGGAGGTGGTGGCTGCAGCCGGCAGGGGCAGACCGGGTTGCGGTTCGGCGGCAAGGTGCCGGCTGATGCGGGCGATCACCATCGCACCGGGGCCATCGGGATTATCGGCCAGTTCAAGCTGGCCACCATGATCTTCGATGATCTTGGCGCAGATGGCGAGGCCAAGCCCGGTGCCGCGCGCCCGGGTGGTGATATAGGGTTCGAGCAGGCGCATGCGGTCTTCCGCCGGGAAGCCCAGGCCGTTGTCCGCAACGCTGATGCGCACGAAATGCTCATCAGCGGCCACGCTGATGGCGATCAGGCCGGGGGTGGCTTCATCACCATCGCGCTCAACCCGCGCGACAACGCTTTCGGCGGCGTTCTTGATCAGGTTGGTCAGCGCGCGGCCCAGTTGCTGGCGGTCACACACCAGCGCCAGATCGGTGGCGCCGGCCAGTGTGAAGCGGATCGCCGGGAAGGCGACTTCCTGCAGCACCAGCGCCTGCCGCAGCAGGCGATCCAGCGCTTCGGAGGCAAACACCGGGCGCGGCAACCGGGCAAATTCGGAAAACTCGTCAACCATGCGCCGCAGGTCACCCACCTGCCGGACGATGGTGCTGGTCAGCGTCGCAAAGGTATCAGCGTCCTCGTCGATCTGGCGGCCGAACTTGCGCTGCAGGCGTTCGGCGGCAAGCTGGATCGGGGTGAGCGGGTTCTTGATCTCGTGCGCGATGCGGCGGGCAACATCGGCCCAGGCGGCGCGGCGCTGATCGGCAAGTTGCGCGGTGATATCGTCAAAGGTGAGCACAAAGCCTTCGGCCCGGCCTTCCGCTGCTTCAGCCGCACCGATGCGCACGGCCAATGTCTGTGTTTCCTCGCCGCGCTCGATGCGCACCTGCCCGGCCGCGTCACCGGTCTGCCGCGCCTGTTCCAGCAGATCAGCCAGTTCGGGCGCCACATCCTGCAACATCTGCCCGCGCAGCACCCGGTGCGGCAGCGCCAGCAGGGCTGCGGCAGAAGCATTGGCGACGCGGATCACCCCTTCCGGCGTGATCGACATGACGCCCGCCGACACCCCGGCCAGCACCGCTTCGGTAAAGCGGCGGCGGGTATCAAGCTCGTCATTGGCGCCCAGCAGCGCGGTTTGCTGCGCCTTCAATTGGCTGGTCATGCGGTTGAAGGCGCGTTCCAACACGCCGATCTCATCGGCCTGGCCGCGCACTGGCACCCGCACATCCAGATCGCCATCGCCCACCCGTTCGGCAGCGCTGGCCAGGCGCGCGATCGGCGCCACCAGGCGATTGGCCAGCCACAGCGCAAACCAGATGGCGACGATCAGCGTGAGCAGCGACACCGC
>JAIXQM010000208.1 GCA_027485735.1 Sphingomonadales bacterium
TCAGCCGCGTGGGCGGCGAGTTTGTAGGTGATGACGCCGACTTTCACGTCGTCCCGATCGGGCAGGCCGAGATGTTCCTTGGGCGTGACGTAGCAGAGCATGGCGCAGCCGAACCAGCCGATCATGGCGGCGCCGATGCCGCTGGTGATGTGATCGTAACCGGGGGCGATATCGGTGGTGAGCGGCCCCAGCGTGTAGAAGGGGGCTTCGCCGCATTCTTCCAACTGCTTTTCCATGTTTACCTTGATCTTGTGCATCGGCACGTGGCCGGGGCCTTCGATCATCACTTGGCAATCATGTTCCCAGGCGATCTGGGTGAGTTCGCCCAGGGTTTCGAGTTCGGCAAACTGGGCGCGATCGTTCGCATCGGCGATGGAGCCGGGGCGCAGGCCATCACCCAGCGAGAAGCTCACATCATAGGCGCGCATGATCTCGCAGATTTCGCGGAAGTGCGTGTAGAGGAAATTCTCCTTGTGGTGCGACAGGCACCATTTCGCCATGATCGAGCCGCCACGCGACACGATGCCGGTGACACGCTTTGCCGTGAGCGGCACATAGGCCAGGCGCACGCCGGCGTGGATGGTGAAATAATCGACGCCCTGTTCGGCCTGTTCGATCAGCGTGTCGCGATAGACTTCCCAGGTGAGGTCTTCCGCGACGCCGTTCACCTTTTCCAACGCCTGATAGATCGGCACGGTGCCGATCGGCACGGGGCTGTTGCGCAGGATCCATTCGCGGGTGTTGTGGATGTTGCGGCCCGTTGAAAGGTCCATGATGTTGTCGGCCCCCCAGCGGGCAGCCCAGACCATTTTTTCGACTTCTTCCGCCACCGAGGAGGCCACGGCTGAGTTGCCGATGTTGGCGTTGATCTTCACCAGGAAATTGCGGCCGATGATCATCGGTTCGGCTTCGGGGTGGTTGATATTGGCCGGGATGATGGCGCGGCCGCGGGCGATTTCGCTGCGCACGAATTCCGGCGTGACATAATCGGGGATTTCGGCACCAAAGCTTTCGCCGTCGCGGATCAGGCCATCACGCTGGGCGCGGCCGATGTTTTCGCGGATGGCGACATATTCCATTTCCGGCGTGATGATGCCGCGGCGGGCGTAGGCGATCTGCGTGACGGCTTGGCCGGGTTTGGCGCGCAGCGGGTTCTTCACGACGTTGGGGAATTCGGCGACATCGGCCTTGCCGCCGGGGACGTTGGCGACGCCGTTATCCTCTGGCTTCACTTCGCGGCCGGGGTAGCGCTCCACGTCGCCGCGGGCTTCCACCCAGGCGGTGCGCAGCGGCGGCAGGCCGGCGGCGATATCAATGGTGGTGGTGGCATCGGTGTAGGGGCCAGACGCATCATAGATGCGCACCGGCGGCTCCTTGGCCGAGGGATCGAGCGCGACTTCGCGCATGGCGACGCGGATATCCGGATGGATGGTGCCGGCGACATGGATCTTGCGGCTGCCCGGCAGCGGCCCGGTGGTGACGGGCATTTCCAGCTTTGAATTGATATCGGCCATGGTCGTGCATCCTTCCAATAGTCGGAATGGATGGTGCGCGGATCAGGCCACTTTGGCTCTCACGCTCCCTCCCTCCGCCGGGGTCAACCGGATCAGGTTCAGCGGGTCGGGGCCATCAGCCCACCTCTCAGCCAGTCGCGCTGGCCCCCCGGGGAATAGGTCTGGGTTAGGCCTGCTGGCTCCAGTTGGCAAGGCCGCGATCGGTGCCGCACAGCTTGTCCCAGAAGCGGAAATAGAGGCCGTAATTGCAGTTGTAGTGGCGGTGGTGGGCTTCGTGGTGGGAGGCGCTTATGAAATGGCGGCCGAACCAGCCGTTGATCCAGGATTGGGGGAACATTTCCCAGCCCATGTGGTTGGTGACGCCCATGATGGTGGCGATCAGCATCACCGCGCCCAGCGCGCCGATGTGGATGGGGATGATGAACATCAGCGCCGGGATGAGGATGGCGCCGGAGATGGCTTCCCACGGGTGGAAGCTCATCGCAGCCCAGGCGGTGGGCGGCCGGCTGGCGTGGTGAACGGCGTGGGCGGCCTTGAACAGGCGGGGCAGGTGCATCCAGCGGTGCGTCCAGTAGAACCAGCTGTCGTGCAGGAAAAGATAGACGAGGATTGAGACGGGTACCCAAGCGGCCTGCAGGGGGGTGTCGATGCTCACCATGATCTGCGTGAGGCCGTGCCCGCGCCAGGCTTCGATGGCGAGGCCGGCGGGGATGGCATAGATGAAGGCGGAGATCAGCGACCAGTGGATTTCGGCGCTGATCTGGCGGCCGCGCTTCACCGGATCGGCCGGGCCGGCCTGCACGCCGCGGCGCGCCGTGAGCCACGCAAAGCCGCCCGATACCGCGAGGTACCGGACGGCGATGATGGCGGCCATCGAGACGACGGCAAGAACGAGGGTTGCAGCGGTATTCACGCCGGCGGGTTTAGCGCGCGGGCGCCAACCCGCCAAGCGGCGCAAGGTCGCGTTTGGCGTCGCGGCTCAGAAACTCACGATGCCGAAGATGCGCAGCAGCCAGACGATGACGGCGATGATCACGACGATGTTGATGATCGACTTGATGGTGCCGTCCATCGGGATCTTGTTGTTGATCAGCCAGAGCAGGACGCCAACGACGATGAGAACGATGATGGTCTGAATAAGCATGTGTTGCCTCGCGAACAGTGGACACGAGACAGGATAGGGCTTTGTGCGGGAACTGCGCGTTGTGGCTTTTACGGTTGCTCAGCCCGGCCATCGGCGTGGGGGTATCTACGCGGGGGGCTGAACCGGGCTGCGGGATCGATCAGCGCGGGAAGGAAATGGTGGAGCAGAGGGGGATCGAACCCCTGACCTCAGCAGTGCGATTGCTGCGCTCTCCCATCTGAGCTACTGCCCCGCACCAAATCCTGATCCCCCGTTCGGGAGGGCCGCCGA
>JAIXQM010000117.1 GCA_027485735.1 Sphingomonadales bacterium
GATGGCCACGTCCTGGTGGGGACAGTGGCGCGAGTGACGGGGCTCGAACCCGCGACCTTCGGCGTGACAGGCCGACGCTCTAACCAACTGAGCTACACCCGCAAGCGCTGTGGAGCCGCGCTGATATGGACGGTGCGCCGCCCTGTCAAGCAGAGTTATGCTTGGATGTTGTGGACAAGCGGAAATCGGCTAGGGAGAGCGCATGGACATCGAAGCCCCCACTCCTGATCCACAACGCGCGGTTACCCGTCTGCTCGGACTGCTCAATCTGGAGGAGGTCGAAACCGATCTGTTCCGCAGCCAATCCACCGATGAGGGATGGATCAGAGTTTATGGCGGCCAGGTGGTTGCGCAGGCGCTGATGGCCGCCAGCCGCACTGTGGAACAAGGCCGTCTGTGCCACAGCCTGCACAGCTATTTCATCCGGCCCGGCGATCCGAAACTGCCCATCGTCTACAAGGTGGAGCGCGATCGCGATGGTGCCAGCTTCACCACAAGGCGCATCGTCGCCATCCAGAAAGGCCGGCCGATCTTCAACATGGCCGCCAGTTTCCAGGTGCCGGAAGACGGCCTGGAACACGCCATCACCCCGCCATCCGACGTGCCGCACCCCGACGGACTGGAAAGCGATTCGGAATGGGCCCGCCGCAACGCACCACACGCGCCCGAACCATGGCGCACCATCTGGCTGACCCGCGACCGCCCGCTGGACGTGCGCGCGGTGGAAGGCGATGATGATTTCTTCAACCCGCAAAAGCGCCCGCCGCAACAGCGGCACTGGGTGCGGCTGGCCGCGCCGCTCACACCAGAACAGGCTGCCGATCCGGTGTTGCAACGTTGCCTGTTCGCCTATGCAAGCGACATGACCCTGCTCGATACCTGCCTGGCCCCGCATGGCATCAGCTGGGCCAATCCGGCGCTGCAATCGGCCAGCCTCGATCACGCCATCTGGTTCAATCAGACGCCCGACATGAACGATTGGCACCTGTTCGATCAGGATTCACCCATGGCTGGCGGCGGTCGCGGCATCAACCGGGCCATCGTGCACGATATCAATGGCCGCCCCGTCGCCACCCTCATGCAGGAAGGGCTGATCCGCCATCGGCCATGACCCAGCGGCGCCCCCCCCTCACCCACCGGCTGAAGAAGCCGGCCTATCATTCGGCATTGGGGCCGGGGCTGGTGACAGGCGCCGCCGATGATGATCCTTCCGGCATCGCCACTTATTCTCAGGCCGGCGCCGCCTATGGCTTTGCGCTCTTGTGGCCAGTGGTTCTGGCGTGGCCGTTCCTGACGGCGTTCCAGTTCACCTGCGCCGAAATCGCCCGCGTCACCGGCAAGGGGCTGGCGGCCAACCTCGCCACCCATCTGCCGCGCGCCGCCGTGTGGGCGGTGGTGTTGATGCTGCTGGGCGCCAACATCTTCAACATCGCCGCCGACATCGCGGCCATGGGTGAAGCGGCCCGGCTGGTCACCGGCCTGCCGCGGCTGCCGCTGATGGTGGGCTTTGCCGCGCTGTCATTGGGCCTTCAGATCTTCGTGCCCTATCACCGCTATGTTGGCATCCTGAAATGGCTCACCCTTTCTCTGTTTGCCTATGTGCTAGTGGTGCTGGCGGTGGGCGTGGACTGGCGCGCAGCCCTGGCCGGGCTGTGGCCCAGCCTGCCGGCCGGCAGTGCCACCACCGTCGTCGCCATCCTCGGCACCACGATCAGCCCCTATCTCTTCTTCTGGCAGAGCGCGCAGGAACTGGAGGAAATGCAGCTGGAGCACGCCCGTCCGCTGCTGCAACGCCCGCGCGCCGCGCCGCACGAACTGAGCCGGCTGGTGAAAGACAGTGCCGGCGGTTTCCTGGTCACCATGATCATCTCGCTGTGCATCATCGCGGCCACCGCCGCCACGCTGCATGGGTCCGGCACGACCACCATCGCCACCGCCGCCGACGCTGCCGCTGCCTTGCGGCCCATCGCCGGCGATTTCGCCTTCGCGCTGTTTGCGCTGGGGATCATCGGCACCGGCCTGCTGGCGGTTCCGGTGCTGGCGGGCTCGGCCGCTTATGCGCTTTCCGAAGTGATGGGCTGGCGCGCCGGGCTGGAACTGAAACCCCGCGAAGCCGGCGGCTTCTATGGCGTCATCTTCGTGGCGGTCAGCGCGGCGCTGGCGCTGGACCTGATCGGCATTGATCCTATCAAGGCGTTGTTCTGGTCGGCGGTGGTCAATGGGCTGGTGGCCGTGCCCGTGATGTTGGCCATCATGCTGTTGGCCAGTCGTCGTGCCGTGATGGGCAATTTCCGGGCGCGCGGTGCCCAGGCCGTGCTGGGCTGGGGCGCCGCGCTGTTGATGACGCTGTCGGCAGCGGGGATGTTCCTGCTGTAAACGGGCGCAGGGCCGGCCCGGCATCAGCGCGGCGGAAAACGGTCCGCCGCCAGATTCTCCGCAATGGTGCGTTCCAGATCGGCAACTTCGGCCATCAGCCGGCGGTGGCTCTCGGCGGCCTTGGCATGGGCGGCGGCCA
>JAIXQM010000247.1 GCA_027485735.1 Sphingomonadales bacterium
GATGCGGCTGGTGCCACCCACCGCCACCTGGGCCATCAACACATCGCCGGCAATGCCGCGCAACAGGCGTTCCGTCGCTGCCAGGCTGGCATTGTCCGGCGTGATGGCGGCAATCAGCACCGGGGTCGAATCAGGCGGCGGCGTGCCGATCAGCACGTCGGCCGCAATGATCGCTCCCACGTCCACCGCCAGATCGGGATCGGCGCGCAAGCGACCATCACGCAACGCCTGAGCATAGAGCGCGTCGATACCCTTCACCCCTTCGTCCAGCAGCCGCGCCAGCCCAGCCTCGCTGCCCACCTTCAGTGCCAGCCGGCCCAATTCGATGCCAGCCGCGCCGTGGCGGGCGATGAACAGGGCGCGGATCGGGCCACCGGGATAGGTCCTTGTCAGCCGGGCTTCGGCGACCAGCACATCGACCGTATCAAAGCGGGTGATGATGCTGCGCCAGCCGGCCGGATCGGTGCGCCGCACCTGCGCCGCGCTCAGCCACAGATTGTCGGCCGCAGTGCCGCCGGGCAGCACATAATCGATCGGCGTCACATTGCCCTGCCAGCGCCCCCAGGCATCGCGCCAAGCCGTGCGCGACTGCGTCACCTGCGCGGCACCGCCATCCACCAGCAAAGGCAGCAGCAGCATCGGCGGCGATTGCAGACTGGCCACACCGCCCACATAATCGGCCGCCCGGCTGCGATCGAACACCACGCCCAGCCGCGCGATATAGCGGGTGGCGGAAAACTGTTCGCCCTGGCTTTCGATGCCGGCGACCATGCCATCGATCTGGCCATCCGAAAGCCGCGGCGCCTCGGCTTCGGGCCGGTTCGACAAACGCGCCCACAATTGCGGCCAGGCCCGGCGCATCGCCTGCGTCCACGCGGCGCGGCGGGCGTCCTCAACCGTTTTCGCCGTCACATCCACATCGATGCCGCCCACGGCATAGGCGCTGCCCGCACCGCCTGATGGATCAGAGGCGGGGCGTGTCGCCTTGCGGCTGGCCTGCTGCGCAGTGGCAATCACCGCGATCAGGCCGGCAGCGGCCACCAGAGCAAGAATGCGCTTCACGGCCGCTGTTTAGGGCGGGGGGCGGCCACTTGCCAAGCACGGATGCTGGCGCTTCGCTCCGTCTGGCGCTATGGCGGCGCGCATGAGCGAAAAACGCCCCCTCACATATGCCGATGCCGGCGTGGATATTGCTGCTGGCAACGCGCTGGTGAAGATGATCGCCCCGCTGGCCCGCGCCACCGCCCGCCCCGGTGCGGATGCCGAACTGGGCGGCTTCGGCGGCTTTTTCGATCCCAAGGCGGCCGGTTACAAGGATCCGCTGCTGGTCGCCGCCAATGATGGCGTAGGCACCAAGCTGAAGCTGGCCATCGATACCGGCCGCCACGACACGGTGGGCATCGATCTGGTCGCCATGTGTGTCAACGATCTCATCGTGCAGGGCGCAGAGCCGCTGTTTTTCCTCGATTATTTCGCCACCGGCAAGCTGGAGAATGGCGTTGCGGCCCGCGTTGTCGCCGGCATCGCCGATGGCTGCAAGCAAGCCGGCTGCGCCCTGATCGGCGGCGAGACAGCGGAGATGCCCGGCATGTATGCCGCCGGCGATTATGATCTGGCCGGCTTCTCCGTCGGCGCGGTCGAGCGCGGCGAGCAGTTGACCGGCGATGGCGTTGCCCCCGGTCAGTTGCTGCTGGGCGTCGCTTCGTCGGGCGCGCACAGCAATGGCTATTCCCTCATCCGCCGCATCCTTGAGCGTTCGGGTGCCGATCTGAACGCCCCTGCCCCCTTCGACCCCAGCCGCACCCTGGCCGAAGCCCTGCTCTTACCCACCCGCATCTATGTGAAGCCGCTGCTGCCGCTTATCCGCGCCGGCCGCATCAAGGCGCTGGCCCATATCACCGGCGGTGGCTTCCTCGAGAATATCCCGCGCGTGCTGCCCGCCGGTTCGCGCGCGCTGGTCGCGGCGCCCACCCTGCCGCCGCTGTTCGATTGGCTGCGGGAACAAGGCGGCGTGGCGGCGGCCGAAATGGCACGCACGTTCAACTGCGGCACCGGCATGGTGCTGGTGGTGGACCGCGCCGAGGCCGACGCCGTGATCGCCGCGTTGATCGACGCCGGCGAACAGGCCAGCGTGATCGGCGAAATCATCGCCGGCCAGAAGGGCTGCGAAATCCACGGCGCACCCGGCCAGTGGGGCGAAGCGGCTGCCTGGACGGCCAGCCACGATGCCTGAGAAGGCCCGCGTTGGCGTATTGATCTCCGGCCGCGGCAGCAACATGGCCGCGCTGCTCTATGCCAGCCGGCTTTATGATTGCCCCTATGAGATCGTGGTCGTTGGCAGCAACGATCCCGATGCCGCCGGGCTGCAACTGGCGGCGGCGGAAGGCATTCCTACCTTCGCGCACAGCCACAAGGGCCTGAAGCGCGCCGAATTCGACGCCATCATCACCCGCGAACTGGAAGCGGCCGGCGTGACGCACGTGGTGCTCGCCGGCTACATGCGGCTGCTGTCCGCCGAATTCGTCACCCACTGGCAGGGCCGCTGCCTCAACATCCACCCGTCGCTTTTGCCCAAACACAAGGGCCTGCACACCCACGCAGCCGTGCTGGCCGCCGGCGAGGCCGAGACCGGCTGCACCATCCACATCGTCACGCCGGAATTGGACGATGGCCCGATCCTGGGCCAGGCCCGCATCAAGGTGCTGCCCGGCGACACGCCCGAAACGCTGGCGGTGCGCGTGCAATATGCCGAACACCAGCTCTACCCGCGTGTGCTCGCCGATTGGGTTTCAGCCGATCAACGCCCCGAAGCCCTGCTCACCCGCGTCCGCGGCCTGGCGCTGAACCTGCCGGCGGCGGCGGAAAAACTCTCCCACGGCTCCCCCGGCTTCTTCGTCGAGGGCGGCAAGTTCTTCGCCTATTTCAGCGAAAACCACCACGGCGACGGCATCACCGCGCTTCTGCTGAAAGTCTCCGGCCTCGATGAAGCGGCCATGCTGATCGAGCAGGACCAGGACCGCTTCTTCCGCCCCAAATATTTCGGCCCCGCCGGCTGGGTCGGCATCGTCCTCACCGACGGGCCGGACTGGGCGATGATCGAGGCGATGTTGAGCGCCGCGTGGCGTCTGTGTGCGCCCAAGCGGCTGGCGATGCTCCCCTTCTGAAACGCGGGCGCTGCCCACCCCATTGCCCTTAAAATGCGCCTCGCCTAATCCGGGCGGGCGGCACGTACGCGGAACAGCGCGGCTGCGAAACGGGGGGTGATCTGATGCGAAATTTGTTTCTTGCTGCGGCCTTGGCTGCCCTTTCGGCGCAACCGCTGCTGGCACAGTCGACCGACGCCGCCGCCACTGCGCCCGCTCTGCCCCCCACCAGCATCTTCATCACCGACAAGGGACCCAACGGAATGAGCGATCTGCCCATGGGGGTGAAGCGGATTCCCGACAGCAACATCGTCGTGTCTGGCCACCAGAAGGGCGGCCCGCTGGGCCTGCTGTTCGGCGTGGTCGGCATGGCCATCCAGAGCGCGGCCAACACCGATGCCGGGGGCAAGCGGACGAACGACATCCAGGACGCGCTGCGCTTCGACGTGACCGGCCGGAGCAAAGAACTGGCCACCAGCATATTGGCCGAGGAAGCGTTCAGCGGCGGCTACACGCTCGCCACCGAAGAAAGCCCGTCGGCGGTTTCGGTAGTGCCCTACATCGTTCTCACCTTCGTCAACGAAACCGACGTACGACCCTATATCGTTCTGAAGACCAAGCTCGATCCCGGCGCCGACAAGGACAAGCCCAGGACGATCAAATATTTCTGCTGCGAAGGCCCGGCGATGCCGCTGACCGGCGAGGGCAGCCTCACCGAAAACAACGGTGAAAAGCTGAAGGCCCTGCTCAATACCGAGTTGGAAACGGCTCTGCGCATAATGCTGCTCGATCGCCGTCAGCCGTTTGCGCGCAACGACGATGCCAAGCTCGACGTGAACGGTTCGCTGCCTTTTGTGGGCAAGTCGTTCAAGTGGCGTGGGTGGGACCTCGGCACCTTCAAGGATTACCGACTGATCGAGTTCCGCGGCGGCATCCTGGTGTTTGGCGGCGTCCATGCCGTCGAGCCGGGGGCGCTGGAGATCACGCCCTATGTGAAGAAGAAGAAGTGACGCACGCGAAGGCGGCTTGAAGGCACAGGCGAACACGATCTTCCCCTCGCGGGGGAGCTACAAAGAAAAAGGGCCGCAGCGGGTGCTGCGGCCCTTTCAATGCGCTAGGCGCGTCGGCTCAGCCAACAATCTCCGTCTGCGCGAAGAAATAGGCGATCTCGATCGCGGCGTTTTCGTCGCTGTCCGAGCCGTGCACGGTGTTGGCTTCGATCGATTCGGCCAGTTCCTTGCGGATGGTGCCAGCATCGGCGTTGGCCGGGTTGGTGGCGCCCATGATGGCGCGGTAGGCCGGAACGGCGTCTTCGCC
>JAIXQM010000018.1 GCA_027485735.1 Sphingomonadales bacterium
ATGCGCCGGGCGATGAGCTGCGTCACCTGGCTGCCGAAATCGAGGATGAGGATCGAGTCGTCTGGCGTGTGCATCGCGGGCGCTTAGGGCGTGGCGGCGTTTGGCGCAACCACCAGCGGCAACAGCACCTGCCGCCATGCATCGGGCAGCGGCGCAGGCCGGCGCGTCTCCCTGTCGACATAGACGTGGACGAAATGGCCTTCCGCGGCCGGTGCCTCATGGCCGGCGGTGAACAGGCCCACCTCCCAACGCACGCTGCTGTTACCCAATTTGGCGATGCGCAGGCCGGCCTCCACGATTTCGGGGAAGGCGACGGAGCGATTGTACCGGCAGCCGGTTTCCACCACCAGGCCAATGGGGTTGCCATGGTGGATGTCGAGCAGGCCCTGCTCGATCAGCCAGGCGTTCACCACGGTATCGAACCAGCTGTAATAGACCACGTTGTTGACGTGGCCATACGCATCATTGTCCATCCAGCGGGTGGGGATCAGGCGGTGGACGCGATAATCGGATCGGCTGTTCATGGCGATGCGCCTTGCCAGCGATTCGCCTGAAAAGCAAAAACCCCGGCCATCTCTGGCCGGGGTTTTTAGGTTGGGATGGTGGAGCCTAACGGGATCGAACCGTTGACCTCTACAATGCCATCGTAGCGCTCTCCCAGCTGAGCTAAGGCCCCACATCCCAATGTGGTCGTTGCTGTTACCAGCAACGCCGGGAGCGGCCGGTTAGGCGATGTTTCGCGGCCTTGCAAGCCCGAAATTCGCCAAGCCGGCCGATATCCTCAATTCTCGTCGTCGGTACCCTCCGAGACGACACCCAGATCATCATCATCGCCCAGATCGACATCGGCATCGGCTTCGCCGGCTTCCACGTCGGCGTCTTCGATGTCCAGATCCTCATCCACGGCCACCACGGCGTCTTCCTCGGCGGCCTGTGGCTTGGTGGCTTCAAACGGCGTCGTCTGCTTGGACTTCAGGACCGGTTCCGGCGCCCAGCCAAAGCCGCAGGAAATGCAGGTCACCGGGTCTTCCTTGCCCAGATCATAGAATCGGGTGTTGCATTTCGGGCAGGCACGCTTGGTGCCCCATTCAGCCTTGACCATATCGTCTCCGTGATCGTCCCGGCCGTGGGTCCAGCCGGGCAAACGCAATCGAGCCGGGGCAGCACAGCCATCCCGGAAAGACCGGCGCATTGCCACAGCCGGCAAGCCCTGTCAAAGCGCCGCGTCATGAATCACGTCGCCGGAAAACCCGCATCGCTCTGCCTTGCCGCTTCAGGCCCGCTCACGGGCGATGTGACGGTGCCGGGTGACAAGTCGATCAGCCACCGCTCGTTGATGCTCGGCGCGCTGGCGGTGGGCGAAACCCGCATCACAGGCCTGCTTGAGGGCGAGGATGTGTTGGCCACTGCCGCGGCGATGCGGGCGATGGGGGCCGAGATCGAGCGCACTGGTGCCGGCGAATGGCGCGTTCACGGCGTCGGTGTTGGCGGGCTGTTGCAGCCGGCGACCGCGCTCGACATGGGCAACAGCGGCACCTCCACGCGGCTCTTGATGGGCCTGGTCGCCTCCCACCCGATCACCGCGACCTTCGTTGGCGATGCCAGCCTGTCGGGTCGGCCGATGGGGCGGGTGATCACGCCATTGTCCCTGATGGGCGCGACCATCGCCGCCACGCCAGGGCCGGGACGGCAGACCCTGCCCCTCACGCTCACCGGTGCCTGCCCGGCGATTCCGCTCCGCTACACGCTGCCGGTCGCCTCGGCGCAGGTGAAATCGGCGGTGCTGCTGGCTGGCCTCAACACGCCGGGCGAGACGGTGGTGATCGAACCCATCCCCACCCGTGATCACAGCGAGCGCATGCTGGCCGGATTCGGTGCCCAGCTTTCGGTCACCGAATCGCCGCAGGGCCGCATCATCACCATCCGCGGCGAGGCCGAACTCAAACCGCAGACCATTCAGGTGCCAGGCGATCCGTCGTCAGCCGCCTTCCCGATGGTCGCCGCGCTCATCGTGCCGGGCAGCGACATCATCATCCGCAACGTTGGCCTCAACCCTACCCGCGCCGGGCTGGTCCGCGTGTTGCAGGCGATGGGCGGCCGCATCGAATTGCTGAACGAACGCACCGTGGGCGGCGAACCGGTGGCTGATCTCCATGTCCGCCACAGCATGCTCACCGGCATCGAGGTGCCGCCCGACGGCGCACCCAGCATGATCGATGAATATCCGGTGCTGTTCGTCGCCGCTGCCTTTGCCCAAGGGCGCACGGTGATGCGCGGGATCGAGGAACTGCGGGTGAAGGAATCCGACCGGATCGCTGTGATGGCGCAGGGGCTGCAGGCTTGCGGTGTGCAGTGCGAGGAGCTTGAAGACGGCCTGATCGTCGAAGGCCGTGACGGCGATCTCGTCCCCGGCGGCGCCACCATCGCGGCCCGGCTCGATCACCGCATCGCGATGAGCTTCGCCGTGCTGGGCCTGAACGCGGCCCGGCCGGTGGTCATTGATGATGCCCGGCCGATCGCAACGAGCTTTCCAACGTTCGTGGCAATGATGGAGCAGCTTGGCTGCAGGCTTCTCCCAACAGCAGATCATTGATGGCGCGGGCAGCACCGCCGCAGCCATAAGGTAAGGATGGTTCTGCCATCGTTGCCTGCAACGCGTAATCGGCCAGAACACGCCGCGCCGCTGCCACGATTACCGCCCGATCACGCCCCACAAGCGCGGCATTGCCGCTGAACAGCCCCTCGCGCCGCTCCGTGGTGTCGCGCAGCACGAGGCAGGGCAGACCGATAGCCGGTGCCTCTTCCTGCACCCCACCCGAGTCGGTCAGCACAAGGCGACACTGCCCCATCAGAGCGACGAACCCGGCATAGGGCAGCGGCGGCAGCAAGTGGACGCTGGCGTGGCCACCCAGAGCGGCACGCACCGGGCCTGAAACCGCTGGGCTGGGATGCACCGGCAGGATGATCTCTGCTTCGCCCGCCAATTCGGCCAGCGCGTCCAGCAACCCGCCCAGCACGTGACCTTGGTTCTCGCGACGATGGATGGTGGCCAGCACCCACGGCCGTCCGCGCGGGATGCCGGCCAGCGGCGCCACTGCCGCCCCTGCCAGTGCTACATCGCCGGCCAACCGCGCCTGCATCAGCAACAGCGCATCGATGCCGCTGTTGCCGGTGACGTGCACGCCATCGCACACACCCTCTGCCGCCAGTGCCGCCGCTGCCGCCGCTGTCGGCGCAAAATGCAACTGCGCCATCTGCGCCACCAGCTTGCGATGCATCTCCTCCGGGTGCGGATCGTGCGTTCCGGTCCGCAAGCCCGCTTCGACATGCGCCAGCCGCGCCCCGGCATAACGGGCCGCCAAGGCACCGGCGAGCGTCGAACTCGTGTCGCCCTGCACCACGACCCACGCCGGCCGCGTTTCCCGCACCACGTCCGCCAGCGCCGGCACCAGCCGCCCCACCACCGTATCCGGCGAGGCCGCCATCACACCCAGATCATGATCCGCCTGCAGCCCGAACCCGGCCAAGGCTTCATCAAACATCTCACGATGCTGCCCGGTCGCCACCAGCAGTGGGCAGTGCCCACGCGTCTGCAGATCAAGCAGCAGCGGTGCCAGCTTCACCGCCTCCGGCCGCGTACCCGCGATAAACATGATTGGAAACGATCCAGAACCCGGGCCACTAACAGACATCATTCGCCCCCGCGAAGTGACTGACCCAGTTTCACATGGTGGCGCATCTGCCAGACCGTGGCAACCGCCGTGTCTGACACGCGGATCCCGTCAGCCGAACCCGTTATTGCCCCCGCTGAGCGCAAAAGCGGTCACTACGTACGAGCCCGCAGAGGATTCGCGATTCTGATCCGTTATGCTCGTATATGGGCGCAATTTGGCATGCTTCATGGCCGGGAACAAACTTGGCCGCGCTTGATTTCGTGGTGGGGGGAATCCCACGCGGTGGGACAACCGCGTTTGCCGACGCCTTCAACCGGCATCCCGATATCTACTGCCACGCTTCAGAATCGCACCTCGTTGAATTTGCCGCGCAAATGTCTGGGATGCTCCCCATCCCGGCAGCTGCGACGCCCGCCGTGCGGGCGGAATTGCGGCGCTGTTTGCAGATCAATCTGATCGACTCGGTGGAATTCAATCTGCAGATGGGCAGCCCCGAACCCCCGCTGCGCTTTGGCGAGGCAGACCTTGATCTATTGGCCGATGAAATGGCCTCCGCGTTTAACCGCAGAAGCCAGGGACTGGCATGTGCTGATCGGCTTTCGGCAATCCTCGCCCGGGAATTGCGCCAGCGTTCGGGCAAGCCGCTGGTTGGCGAAAAGACGCCCACCAATGCCCTCGCACTCGATCAATTGGGCTGGCAGCTTACACCGCCGAATGCGACGCCGGTGTTCGTTGTTGTCAGACGGCCCTTTGCGGTGATCCGCTCGATGCGGGCCCGGCTCGACAATCCGGTCGATATATTTGCCACCGATTACAGGGGCAGCGCTGCCGAACAGGCCGGTTATTATGCGCGGCACGCCTTGGCCTGCGCCCGGCTGCTGCGGGAGGGCGCTTGGCTCGTCCGCTATGAAGATCTCAGCGGCAACCCGCACCTCGCTTTCCGCCACGCGCTGCAGGTTATTGGCGTCGCCGCCACCGATCGCATTGTCCACGAGCTTGCGCACACCATTCAATATCGCGGCCGGGACACCAGCCGGTCAGGCTTTGCCGCAGACGAGCAGGCCCTGATCGATGCGATCACCCAACCCGCGCTCGATCAGCTGGGCTATAGCCGCGATCCTGCCAGCCAGGCCGACAGGGTGGCGCTGGACTGTGGCGGACGAGTGATTGCCGGCCAACACCCCGACGGCTGGCTGGAACAGCGATCAGTGCTGATGCTGGTGGCTAAGCCGCACCATCAGCGCGCGCTGCTGCAGGTGTGGCACCGGTTCCCAGCCGCCATCGTGGGCGCGCACTCGCAGGTCAGCTGGTCCGTTCAGGCGGCCGACGGGCGCACGCTGGCCACGGGCAGCGCCGCCGGCAGCGAGCCGGCCACGATCGACCTGGCCGTTGCTGTTGATCCTGCAACCTGGCACCACTGCGCCAACGGCAATCTGCTGCTGGTGGCGGAATTATGCTGCTCGCACAGCCAAGTCCCGATGGCGCATCCCGATGGGCCAGGCGGCGCCTCCGCTGATGTGCGCACCCTTTCCGGCCAACTCCGGCAGGTAGACTTTGCTTGAGACTTTCCCGCGGCGGCAGCAACACCGGGACGATCAGAAGGGCGCATCCTTCACGCGGAACAGCGCTTCCAGCGCCGGATCGGTTGGCCGGCCCAGCACGCGTTCAGCGATATACTCGCCCACCACCGGGCCATGCTTGAAGCCGTGGCCGGAACCGCCGCCGGCGATCCAGACATTGTCCCAGCCCGGGTGGCGCTGGATCATGAAATGCTCGTCCACGCTGTTTTCCAGCTG
>JAIXQM010000133.1 GCA_027485735.1 Sphingomonadales bacterium
CCGCGCCAAGGCCACGGCGACATCCGGCGTTCGGAACCGACGCCAGCAGCGAAGTCGGATGATGATGACCGGGTGCCGACGATCGGCGGCCGCGAACTGACACCGGCCAAGGCGCGCATCCTGCTGATGCTGGCCCTGCAGCAGCGGCGGACATTCGCCGAACTGCAGGCGATCTTCGACCGGGCCGGCACAACGAACTAAAAGCCAGCGGATACGGTCAGCACCGGCCCACTGCCCGGCGCGGCATTGCCGCCCACGCGTTGCCGCCAATCGGCTTCGATGCGGATGCCCTTCACCTTGGCGCTGAGCGAGGGTCCAACATCCAGCCGCCAGACATCGGGATTGCCGGTCTGCACGCTGGCCCACGTGGCGGCGTTCAGCGTTGCCGGGCCAAACCGCACGACACGGGCGCGAGCCTGGCCGCCGGCATAGACCTGGCCCGTGTCGATCACGCCGGCCTCGCCATAGGCTTCCAGCCGTTGCCAGCGGACACCAGCGGCCAAGCGAGCCGTGAAAGCGCCTTGCGTTGCCGCACCCAGCGGAATCAGGCGCTCGACTGAAAGTGACACGCCAGGCCGCAGCGTCTGCCGCAGCCCAAGCGCCAGTTGTGCGGTCTCACCGCGCACGCCCTGTGGATCGGCAGCGACATTGGCCCGCGCCACCATCGCCAGCGGCCGGCGCGCATAGGGATCGGTGACAAAGGCGATGCTGCCCCCCACCTGCCCGCCGCCCAGCACGGGTGACGCGGCGGCACCGGGCAAGCCATTGCCCGGCTGATTGGGCAGAGGCCCACCATCGCGCAGCAGGGCAAAGCCACCCAACTGCCAGCGCCGGCCGAGCGCGGCACGATCCGCCAGCCATTGGCGGTTAACCGGCTGCAGGGCCAGCGCCGCATCGAACAAAGCGGCGGCCTGGCGGCGCTGACCGGCGCGCAGCCGCTCGTAGGCCGCGTTTGCCAGGGTGAAGGCCGGATCGAGTGGCGCTACGCTGGCAGGCGGAACGGCGCGTGGCGCTGATGACGGTGCTGGCGGCGGCAGTGGCGCGGGCTGCGGTGGCCGTGTTGGCGCTGGCAGGGCGTGACTGGCAACGCGTATGAACGGCGCAGGCAGCGCCAGCAACGGTGGCGGCGCCGGCCGGTGCAACTTTGCGATAACAGGGCTATCCGGCAGTTTTGCCATGATCGGTGCGGGCGTTCGGGACGGCTGCGGCCGGACTGGACCCGTCGCCAGCCGTGCCAGCGCCTGCAGATCGTGCTGAATCGCCGGCAGCCGCATGCCGATCCACAGTGCCAGCAGCAGCCCCAGCCCGGTGAAGGCCCGCAGCGGCCGGCCAGTCAGGCCCACAGCATTCATGGAGAAAAGCCGGGGAAACGGTGGATCGTCTTGTCCCACGCGAGGCGGCGGCCTGTTCGCACCGCCTGAGCATAGCGCGACAGTGCGCGCAGTGCCGCCATGGCGTTGATAAAATTGCCGACAAGCGCGCGTGGCGGCGTCAATATCGCTTGGCTCAGATCATGCACGCGCAAGGTGAACAGCGCCCGCACCAGCAGCCGCCAGCACAGCAGTGTCCAGTTCAGCCATAGCAGCGCCCGCGTGACGTCGCCCGCCACTGGCGGCAGCCGCGCCGCCGCTGGCAACGCCAGCCGCAGCAGGCTATCGATGCCGAGCAGCAAGGCAATGCCATAGGCAGCCAGCGTCAGCAGCGCCATCAACGGCGCTTTGCGATCGCGCAGCAGCATCCAGCGGTTGACCAGCCCGCCGCGCCACCCGATCCGATCCCAGCCGGCCAGCGCGATGCCGGTGAGCCAGCGCGCTTTCTGCCGCACAGCCGCATCAAAGCTGGTCGGAAAATGCTCGCGTGTTGCGACCTTCTGGCCATCGGCCAGCACCCACACCAGCCGACCGCGCCCACCCAGTGCGTGGACATGTTGGCCCAGTTCATAATCCTCGGTCAGGCTGGCGGCATCAAAGGGGGCGCCGTCGCGGGCATCGGCAATGCGGCCCAACATGGCCCGATCGATGGCAACCCCCACGCCGGCCGCCGGCACCGCCGCGTCCAGCCACTGCCGCACCAGCAGATCCTTGGCATGCGCTTCTGCAAATTCATCAATATAATGACCGGAAATCAATGGGCTGCCGGCATCGGGCAGCGGCAGCACCGGCAGTTGCACCATGGCATATTCCGGCAAATGGGCGGCAAACACCGCAAGTTCGCAGGCGTGAACCAGGTCTTCGGCATCGTGAAGCACGATGGCCGCGAAGGGCCGGCCGCTGGCCGCCTCCTCTGCCAGCGCCGCCCGCCACAGGCTGTTCAGACAATCAGCCTTGGTGGTGGGGCCGGGTGTCGCACAAACTGCCACGTGCAGGCGCGGGTCGTTGAGCGCCGCAACCGCCGCCTGACCTTTGGGATCATTGGGATAAAGGCCAACGAACACGGCATAATCCGGCCAGTCCAGCGTGGCCAGCAGGCGCTGCAGCATGGCGCCGATCACCGCCGATTCATCCCAGGCCGGGATCAGGATGGCAAAGCGCGCTGGCGGCGGTGCTGGCGGGAGCGGTTGCGGCTGGCGCTGGTGGCGCGGCATCATCAGCCACAGCATATCGATGGCCAGATCATCCAGCCCGTTGATGGCCACCAGCAACGCCACCAGCAACAAGGCTTCGGCCAGCGCGACATGCCAAAGGGCCAGCAGTTCAGGCAGCATCATGGTGGCAAGTTCGGGAAAGGGTGGATGCCCCGGCCTTCACCAGAATCTGCGCACGGGGAGGGCCGTTTGCAGGTGGATTCAGCAGGCCGGGGCATCCTCGGCAGGAAAGCGACAGACGCAGGGTCAAAACGCCTGTTCATTCTCCCGGCCGATCGGGGGCGGCGACAGCACCGGCCGGGCAATCGCCCAGGCCGCGCGCAAGCGCTGCAAGGTGGTCTCGTCAATATGGATCCGCAGCGCGGCGACGGCATTAACGCCCTCACCGTGCGGCAGGCCCAGTGGTTCAGCATCCCAGCCGATGGACAGCAGACTCGGCAACCACGGCAGATGTGTGACCATGATATAATATTGAATTCTGTTTGCAAGTGCATGTTCTTGCAGGGCAATTGCCAATTGTCTGCGCACCTGCAGCGCTTCAGCGCGTGTCAGGCCGGGCGCGGTAACCAGACGGGTGATCTCCCACACGTCGGGGCCCACCGGGACACCATCGGCACACAGATGCGCGAACTTGTCGCCCAGCAGGTGCGCGCCGGTGGAGGGCAGCAGCCGCACCGATCCCAGATGGCGGCCGGTTTCGGGCTGATGAACGATCAGATAGAGCGTGTTTTCGTCATCATATTCGTCCAGCTCGTGCAGGCCATCGGGCGATTGCAGATCCCAGCCCAGCCGGTCCATCAGGACGATCTTGCGATCCTTCAGCATGGCGGATCGCAGGGAGGCATGGTGCATTCCCCGACTGGACAAGGCCTCCGCCTCGCCCTGTGCGTCGCGCCACAGGCCGGGAATGGCCTGAATATCGTGGCTGGTGCCTGTTGTGGCTGTGCCGAACATCGCCTGCTTCCTGATGGGGTTCGCAAGCGTTGTGGCAATGGTTGACGCGGGCGCGCCATATCCCTGACAAGGGGCAATGACTCATGGCGGCGAACACCAGTATCTTTCCCTGATGGACCGTGTGTGGCGGACCGGCGCCATGCGCGGCGA
>JAIXQM010000131.1 GCA_027485735.1 Sphingomonadales bacterium
AGGTAGAGCGGCAACAGGGCCTGCATGCCATAGAAGGAAAAGCGCTCCCACGCCTGGGTAGAGGCCAGAAAGCCCAGCCCGGCCGGGTGACCAAAAAACGCCGTGTCTGGAGATCGCATCAGCTTTGCCTAGCCGAGGGTCATGGCTTCGGCAATCATGGCCTTGGCCAGCTGCCCTTTTGCGTCCACCCATCTGCCAGCCTTGCGCTTTGCAAGGGCTTCACCTAGGGCAGGGCCAAGTCGGGGAGTGGCGCAGTCTGGTAGCGCATCTGCTTTGGGAGCAGAGGGTCGCAGGTTCGAATCCTGTCTCCCCGACCATCTCTTCCCTCGGTAAACGGGGGTCTTCTGGCATCGAGCGGGGCGGAGCCAGCTATAGCGCGAGCGCCGTGTATCCGCCGTGTATCCCGGAGACCTAGGCGGCGACGTTGGAGAAGGGTGGTTCAAGGGCCGCTTCGTGCCATATTTAGGAAATGAGCTCGCTTGGGCGCCGATCCTGAAAGGCGCCGTTCGCTCAGCGCAATTTGGTATCTGGGGCTGCCCGGAATCCAAATCGACCACCTTCATGTACGCGGGCGCATTTAGCTGACGATCCAACGCCCTGCCGCCCCGGATGGTTGTGGAACACCACGGAGTTCCAACAGTTGCCCACCACCGGCTGCTGCTGTCGGTACCAGTGCCGCCCCGGCGGAAGGCGCGTGAGCAGGATGCGCCAGTCACGCCGATCGCGAGACGGCTTGCTTCCAAGAGCTATGAACAAACGGTAAAATGGCGACGGGCGGTATAATAGAGCTTGGGGTATTATATTGAGCATAGGCGTGGACCGTGTGACCCGCAGTCGGTGGCGCGGCATTGCCACCGGATGTGCCGCTGCGCCCGGCATCGTGTTACCAGGTGTTGGCTTTCGGGATTGCCTCTGCCCAAGTCATTGTGCCGCCATGGTTGAGGGACGTACAACACAGTATGACCGATGAAGCACTTCCCGAACTGCCCCTGAGCGCCTTCGACAAGCTCGACACTGGCGATGACCTGATGTTCTACGCACCGCCGAGGTTGGTTACGCATATTGACGATACTGCCACCGCAGCACTGACCGAATTTTACCGCTCGGTGCTGCCCGCTGGTGGCCGCTTGATCGATCTCATGTCAAGCTGGGTCAGCCATCTGCCGCCTGAGCAAGCCTATGCGGGGGTTGTGGGTCATGGGATGAATTCCACAGAATTGTCGGCCAACCCCCGTCTAAGCCACTGGTTCATCCAGAACCTGAACGAGGACCCCGCACTCATCTTCGACGATGACGCATTTGAGGCAGCGTTATGCTGCGTCGGCGTGCAATATCTCCAGCAGCCGCTTTCGGTGTTCAAGGAGGTGCGCCGGATATTGGCGCCGGGCGCGCCGTTCATCGTCAGCTTTTCGAACCGCTGTTTCCCCACCAAAGCTGTGGCGGTCTGGCGGGCACTGGAACTGCGTGGCCACGTTGCTCTGGTGAAGCTGTACCTGGAACGGTCCGGATTTGGCCACCTGACCGTCGATGTGCTGGCCGATGGCCGATCGGGTGATCCGCTGGTGGCTGTGACCGGGCGGGCCTGACCTTCGCGGGTACAGGCCTGGCATTTTATCAGTAAAAGCCAATTTCGCTTACGCTGATGTCGGCTTCATAATCCTGGCCAGAGGCGACAACAGCGATGGCAGCAATATCCTCGGGCACAATGCGCGCCGGCAGGGCGGGGATTGAGGCCGAAAACGCGTGGAAGCCAAGCCGAATTTCCTGCCAGTCCGGCACTGCGTCAAAACTGGCGCGGTAAAACGCCATCGGCAGCCGCGTTCGAACACTGCGCAGATGGACGAAATAGCGCTTGTCGTTTCCGCGGGCAATCAACCTGACCCCCTTGCCGCCGGCCGAAAGCGGCTTTTTCATCTGCATCTGCATCTGGATGAAGCCGCCGTTGTTGGCCGTGCTGACCAATCCGGTCAGTCGCGCGAACCGCTGGTTCGGCTCGCTGTGAAAGGCCATGTTGCCCGAAGACACGCCGCCCATGACTGTATCGGTGAAGAAGCGCCACCGGCTGGCAGGGTTGTCAGCAAATACCTCGGTCAAACCCAATTCGGCTGCGCTCACTTCAAAGGAACCGCGACAGCACGAGGCCGACAATGCCGATATGGGCCAATGTGATCACCACTGAAAGACCGTGCAACATTTTGAATTGCGACTTGGCGCCAGCATCGGTTGCGCGGTTGATTGCCGGCATAAGCAACTGCCGAGATGGCAGCGTGGTCAGCGCCACAAAGATCATCAGGGCGGCCGACAACTGGTCTTCTGGCCATAGCAGCGCCCCGGCCGCTGCTGCAGCCGCAATGACGAACAGGTAGAAATGCGGAAAGGCACGGCGGATCGTGGGGCCGGCGGTTTCAGGCGGCAGCGCCGAAAACACGAAGGCGGCAAAGCCGAAGGAATACAACAACATCCCGCCAAACAGCAGGGCCGTTGTCAGCAATGCGATGGTTGTCATCAATACGCTCTCGGTTGCGCCTGAAACAGTCGGGCTAGGCCGCCTGCCGGGCCGGATCTGCCTTTTGGGGGTAGGGTGCGACGACGACATTGCCGCCGGTGCGGCCGGCGAGCGTGTTGGCAAAATTGTGGTTCACGTCCCGGTGGTGAGCTTCGTCGGCACGCACCACCAGCACCACATCCCGCAAGGTCGCATCGTCAGGTAGCATCCAGTAATGGCGCGCGATGGCTGGCGCGGGCACATTTTCAACGTGGCCAGCATCGATCTGCGCCAGATACTGGCTGTAGCTGATCACTGCCTCCTCTTCGAAATAGCCGACAACACGGTGCGCGGTGGCCGGGCTGGCGAGATAAAGCCCGAAGAAGCCGATATAGAACACCCATTGGACGGCAATGATCAGGAACCGCTCAAACGCCGATGGCTGCGCAACCTCGATGAAGGTCATCAGGTGCATACGCTCGTTTTCGGCTTCCTCCATCAGGATCCGGATCCAGCCCTGATCATCACACATGCGGCGCAGACAGCGCAGATGGGTCATTGATGCGCCCACCATGCCGGGCACGGCCGCGACCGTTTCCAGCACGATAGCCCGATGCCCATAACGCTTTGCGAAAAAACCGTCTGCCACCGCACGCAGCAGCTTGGTCACTCCCAGCGCGACGCGATCGGACAGGCCATGGGGCTGCCAATGGTGGGTAACGTCGACGAGTTGCAACCTGGGGTTGGCCATTTCCTGCGACCTTTGCTTTGCGGTTGACGTTAACGTAAGGCTAGCACTGCGCGGTTTCAGCCCAGCATGTTGTCGCAGGCCCGGTGGCGGCCCGGCCAGTGGAAATATTTCCATCAGCCTGCGACAATCTCAGGCGTGTTTCCATTGTCATTACGGACTATCAGCGCAGCGTACGGAGAAGGCTGAAATTGATGTCGAGACGCAAAGCTATTGTCATTGGCGCCGGGATTGGCGGCATATCGTGTGCCATGCGCTTGCAAAGCTTGGGCTTTGATACAGAAATCGTTGAAGCGCTCGATGCACCGGGCGGCCGCGCCTATGTTCGCCGGGCCGATGGCTTTGTGTTCGATATGGGTCCGACGGTGTTGACCGTCCCTCACTTCATCGAAGAACTGTTCAGCCTTGAGCAGGACCATGCGATGCTGGGGGAGCCTGATTTCCCTGCCCACGTGCTGGACGAAAACAGCCGGATCCGGGAAGGCAACTCGGGCGGGCCGAATACCAGCAAATATCTGGAAATCATGCCAATTCTGCCGTTCTATCGCATCTATTTCGATGACGGCACCTTCTTCGATTATGATGGCGACCCGGTCAGCACAAGGGAACAGATCAAGCGCCTCGCCCCTGAGGATCTGGAGGGTTATGAGGCCTTCCACGAACAGGCCCGTGCCATCTTCCAGCGCGGTTTCCTACAGTTGGGCTACACGTATTTCGGTAGCCTGGGATCGATGCTGGGTGTCGTGCCCGATCTGTTCAAGTTGGGCGCGGTGCAACCGCTGTTCAGCCTGATCAGCAAATATTTCAAATCCGACAAGATGCGCCAGGTGTTCAGTTTTGAACCGCTGCTGGTTGGCGGCAACCCGATGAAGGTCCCGGCCATCTATGCGATGATCCATTTCGTTGAAAAAACCTGGGGCATCCATTTTGCCAAGGGCGGCACCGGCGCCATGGTATCGGCGATGATCACCAAGTTCGAGGAAATGGGCGGCCGTATCCGTTTGAATGCGCCGGTTGAGCAGATCGAAGTGCAGGACCGGGCCGCTACCGGGGTTCGGCTGAAGGGTGGAGAAATCCTCGCGGCCGATGTTGTGGTGTCGAACGCGGATTATGCCACCACCTACATGAAGCTGATCAACAAAAAGCATCGGCGCATCAACCGCGACTTTGTGGTGAAATTCCGCAAGCAATCGATGTCGTTGATGGTGATCTATTTCGGTTACGAGAAGCGCGAGAATGATCCCGATCTGCGCCACCACAACATCATCTTGGGCCCGCGTTATGAAGCCCTGCTCGACGAGATTTTCGAGAAGAAGGTGATGAGCCCGGACTTCTCGCAATATCTCCACATTCCGACCTTGACCGATCCAAGTCTGGCGCCGGCCGGCCATCACGCCGCCTACACGCTGATCCCGGTGCCTAACAACGCCAGCGGGCTGGATTGGGATGTGGAAGGGCCAAAGCTGTGCGACCGGGTGCTGACCTTCCTGGAAGAACGCGGCTATATCCCCGATCTCGCCGCGCGCCTGAAGCACAAGAGCTTCATCACGCCGGAATATTTCGAAGAAACGCTGGGGTCCTATCTTGGCAACGGTTTTGGCGTGGAGCCGGTGTTGACGCAGACGGCCTTCTTCCGCCCGCACAACAAATCGGAAGACGTGCGCAATCTCTATCTTGTCGGGCAAGGCACGCAGCCGGGCGGCGGCACGCCTTCGGTCATGATGTCGGCCAAGATGACAGCGCGGGAAATTGCCCGTGATCTGGGCGTTGATGCTGCGGTGGTGAACGGGGTGCCGCGCGAGGCAGCAACGGTGGCCTGAACGGCGGCAGCAGAAGCGATCATCGTTCCAACTGCCGATCCTCGATTTTCCAAGGACATCAATGCAGGTCGTGATCATCGGCGCAGGCATGGCCGGTTTGGCTGCTGGCACCCGGTTAAAGCGTGCGGGGCACAATGTGCGCCTGTTCGACAAGGGCCGTGGCGCTGGCGGCCGGATGGCGTCGCGCCGGATCGATACCACTTTGGGTGAAGCCGTGTTCGATCACGGCGCGCAGTATTTCAAGGCTCGCGAAGAAGCGTTTGCCGAATGTGTGTCAGGTTGGCAGCGCGACGGTCTTGTCGCGCCTTGGGCGGCTGCCGGACCGGCCGCCTTTGTTGGCACGCCATCGATGAACGCGCCGCTGCGCGCGATGGCTGCCAGCCTCGATGTTACATGGGGTGCCCGTGTCGACGCCATCAGCCGGGACGAACGCGGCTGGCGTGTCACCGGCGAGGGTGTTGATGCAGACGCCTGCGATTCCGTCATCGTCGCCTTGCCGGCGGAGCAAGCGGTGGCACTTCTGTCGCCGGTCGATCAACACTTTGCCGACCTCGCCGCCGCGGGCATGTCGGCGCCGTGCTGGACCGTCATGCTGGCGTTCGACGCCCCGGTTGCGTACGCGGCCGACATACTTGCGGATCCTGTCGAGCCGATTGGCTGGGCCGCGCGCAACAGTGCCAAACCCGGCCGTACGGGCCCGGAGGCATGGGTGGTTCAGGCCAGTCCGGCATGGTCCACACAGCATCTGGAGGATAGTCCCGCGGCTGTGGTGGCAACGCTGCAGCTTGCACTGGCTCACGCTGTCGGCGGGGCCCTGCCCAGCGTGATATCGGCCACGGCACATCGGTGGCGTTATGCGTTGCCGGCGGCAGCCAGTCGCGAATTCCTGTGGGATGGCTCGCGTCAAATCGGCATCTGCGGGGATTGGCTGGCCGGTCCGCGCGTCGACGCTGCCTGGCTGTCGGGTCACCGGTTGGCCGGCGCCATCATCGGCTGAGCACGGCGGAGGCTGCGCGGATGCTGATCGGCGCATTCGGAGTGCGCGCTCGGTCGATTCACCGCAGCACTCAGGCAATGGCGGTTGGAACACGGCCAAGAACGATCGGAATCACGGATGATATCAGTCCGGATTGGCACTGGTCATTGGCCGCAACCGCTTGGCCACATGGGGCAGGCCGCCTAGGGTGAAAAGCTCTTATGCATACCGTGCCGCAAGCTTCTGGCTGTCGCCTTTGCTTGACGTGCCGGTGGCGCTGCGCCTTCTGATAGCGCAGCTTCAGCACCGGCTGGTGTGGCGAGGCCGGGTTTATGTGCGTAGCCGCGGAAGAAGCATTACTTAGGTTGCCGAATAAATATTACTCGATTGCTATCGAGTATTCATTTTGTGATATCTATTGATGCTATGTTTCCAGATCATATTGAAAATCCTGCTTTTGTTTCGGCTGCCAAGCCATGGTCGTTTCTGATACCAGTTCGCGATCTCAAGAACTGTTGATTGCAAAGTAATACATCATGTCACATGGGAGTTTTCTGTTTTTATCGCTAAATCAGTTTGATAAAGTCATTCGGTTTGCGGCAATTTGCCGACAGGGCCACGCCGTTTTGATGGTGGTGGCAAGCTGCCCCGTCAACTCGCACTCGATGGTTTCAAGTGCAGATATATGTATGAATAGGAGCAAACATGTTGGTACCCTCCCCGACGCCTAAAGCTGGCATTGCGATGAGGTCGCTGCCGCTTGTTGACGACGACACACCTTTCCGGCTGCGGCTTCAAACGATGCTGAGCCGCAAAGGCTTCGACGTAACGGCCATCGGCAGTCTGGCCGAGGCGCGTCGTGAAGCCGCGCAAATGAAACCCGACTATGCAGTCGTCGATATGCGGTTGGAGGGCGGAAACGGCCTGGAGCTTGTGGCAGAATTGCGCGCGATGTCATCCAGTGTGCGCATTGTCATGCTAACCGGTTACGGTAATCTCGCCACCGCGGTTGCCGCGGTGAAAGCTGGCGCTATCGACTATCTCGCCAAGCCTGCCGACCCGGAAGACATCGTCCGCGCACTATCGGCCGGGTTCGGCGAACATGCGGAAGCGCCGGTTGAACCCATGTCGGCGGATCGCGTGCGCTGGGAGCATATTCAGCGCATCTTTGAACTGTGCGAGCATAATGTTTCGGAAACGGCGCGGCGCCTGAAGATGCATCGACGCACGCTGCAACGCATTCTGGCAAAGAACAGCCCGGCCTGAGGAACTGCCATCTTCAGCAGCACCCTGCTGGTGGAAAATCGCCAGGCGTGAGGGCCATCGAGACACCGCTGACGGCACGGGCTTTTCAGGCAGACGGTTTGCGCGCGATCCCCATGTACATGATGGCCGTGAATGGCAGCGGCCCAAAAGTGAGGTTGAATCTGCGATCTACCCCGCGAGGGCCAAGCCCGGTTATGGCGCCTGGCGACAGCCCCGCGCCCAGTAACGCCGTGCGCAGTTCCCTGGGCTTGATGAACATGCCCGGATCATGTGTGCCGCGCGGCAGCAACCGCAGCAAATCTTCGGCAATGGTGATCGCGGCAATGCGCGCCAGCAGGTTGCGATTGATCGTATCGAACAGAAACAACCCGCCAGGACGCAGCGTTCGGTACACTTCGACCAATACCGTGTTCAAATCAGCAACGTGCTCCAGCACATCGACACTAACCACGGCGTCAAAGCTGCCGTTTTCATAGGGCAGTGCCTCGCCGACACCGACGTCATAGCCGATGTCGAGCCCGCCTTCCCGGGCATGAATACGAGCGGCGTTGATAGCATCAGCGGCGGGGTCAATCCCGGTGACGCGGGCACCGCGGCCCGCCAGCGCCTCGGCCATGAAGCCGCCGGCACAGCCAATGTCGAGCACGTCCTTGCCTCGCCAATCGATGTGCCGGTCAAACCACCTCAATCGTCCTGGTGCGAGATTCTTGAGCGTTGATACCCAGCGGATTTCATCCGACCACCACTGGCCGGCAACCTTGTCATAAATTGTGAGGTCGTTGCGCATCAGGTTTGCTTCCAGGTCCGCATCAGCTGCCGGTGCGCGTCGCTTGCTTGCGCAGGCGGCGCAAGTGCGAACGGTAAAGCGCAGGAGCAAAAACATGGTCATAAGCCACGGTGGCAAGCTGCTTGATCCCAGGCGAACCCAATAGCCTGCCAAGGAAGCGATAGCGCGGCATTTGTGCCCACAACACTAAGAATGCTGGAATGCCGGATGTGAGGACGCCATCGTGATGTACGTATAAACGGCGTGCGGGCCTGTTATAATCCAAGCCCTTCAGTTCCCACGCGTCGATGTTCAAATCATCAAACCGGATCGGCAGGCCCGCTTTGCAGGCATAGCGCGCATAGTGCCCGACTTCGACATTACAGACTGGACATTGGGCATTGTAGAGAACCGCCGTGATCAATTCATTTTTCATCACCTTTTAGTAGAGCCAGTTTACAAAGAAGCTATCGCGCACCTCGCCGCAGGACAGAACGGCACACTTCCGTTGCCTTCAGCACGCCCCGTAGGATGACAAATCCACCGTGTGTATTTGATCTGATGTCGAGGCATAGTGATTGACCTATTGGCCGATGGCCACACCAGCGGCCCGTTGATGGCCGTCACGGCAAGGGCCTGATCCAAGCCAGCGGCGCACCACATCGTCGTGGCGGTAACCCGTTGGATTGCCCTCAGTCGATGCGACTCCAACGCTGGTTTACCCCAGTTAGCGAGATGCGCTACGCGACTGGCACTATTGGGGAGACACGGCCTGCCCGGCAGAGACAAAGTGAGCTTACCCATGTTCGATGAATACGGTTTCCCAGGCGCCCCCGACTTGGACCATGCTGCGCCCATTCTAGCGACGTTTGTATACTGCAGTCGTGCGGCGGAAAGCGTCGACGACATCGAGGTCGACCGCATCATTGAGTGGTCGCAGCATCGCAACGTCGCCCGCGACATAACAGGGGTGCTGGTTTTCGGCAGCGGCGTTTTCTTCCAGTGGATCGAGGGGCCGCCCGCCCAGGTGGAAAGCCTGATCGGGAGCCTTAACGGCGACCCGCGCCATTACGACATCGTCCAACTGGACCGGAGTGTAGAAAGGCGCGAGCGTCTGTATCCGAATTGGGAGATGGAGCGAGTTGGAGCCGACGACATCCGAGCAGTGCTGCAGGAAGCGCTCGAAAGCGCCGAAGATGACCATAATGTCGCGGCACTGGGCCGCATTTTGAACCATCTCGATTCGGGCCCGCTCGAGACGGTTGGGCGAAGGTAACTCCGTCGGCAACGGGCGGGTTCAAGCCAAGCCGCCGCGGGGCCGCATAGATAGAAGAAGCAATCACGCCCCTCCTTAAGGCCGCCAGCTCTCAGGTGTAGATTTGGTTCTGCCCGAACAACGTCGGAACGCAATCGGCCAACCCAAGCCACAGTCGCAATATACAAGGGCGGAAGGTGTTTGAGCGCGGGCAGGGCGGCATGTGTACCGAATTGCGGGCGGCGGCTGCCAAATCGTCATTGTCCATAAAGGGCCCCCTTTAGGTGCACAGACGACAAAGCGCAGAAGGTTGCGTTCTTGGGGGGGGAACTCAGATGTGCCGCCAGAGCGGACGAGCGGCAGCTAGTTCACCGCGTCGTCGAGCAGCAATCGGACCAGAACCAGACAGCCCGCTTTCAGTGCCTATCCCTTCAGGTTTCGTAACGCAGGCGAACGCTTGTTTAGCATAATTAGAGCTTTGGGAGCAGAGGGTCGCAGGTTCGAATCCTGTCTCCCCGACCATCTATTCAGAAATGAAAAAGGCCCTCGCGTGTGAACGCGAGGGCCTTTTCCTTTCAGCCGTGGTGCAGCGTCAGAAACGCTGGCCGAACTTCACGCCGAAGAATTGCGGCCGGATCGGGAAGTTCCGCGATGAGCCCGAGCAGATCGAGATCGAGCAGAAGGTGTTCGTCGTCAGGATGCCGCGGCGATCGAAGGCGTTCTGGATGAACACGTCCACCGACCATTTGTCCTTCTTCACGCCGGCCGAGAAATCGAACGAGACAAAGCCCGCCGAATTGCCGAGCAGATCGTTCAGTTCGGTGTTCAGATCCTGGGTGGCGCCGGTCTGATACAGGGCGGCACCCTGCACATAGGCATCCATCTTGCCCAGCATCGTATCAAAGCGCACCGAGGTGGTGCCCTTGAACTTGGGCTGGCGCGGCAGGCGGGTGCCATCGGCGGCGGCGACTTCCGGCGTGGGCGGGTTGCCCGGCGCGAAGGCGCCAAGCGTGCACGTCGCCAGCTGGGCGATGGACAAGGTCGCGGCGTTGGCGGCAAAGTTGCAGAAGTTGCCCTTCAGCTTGCCATCATTGTACGAGCCCGACGTCGAGATGGTGAACTGGCCGAGCCGCAGATCGGCATCGAATTCGACCCCCTTCACCTCGGCATTGCCGGCGTTACCGGTGATGCCCGCGCCCTGGGCGCCGGCGACAACCACCGTATATTGCAGGTCATTCCACTTTTCGAGGTAGAAGGCGGCGTTCAGGCGGAAGATGTTGCCCCATGTCGTCTTGAAGCCGATTTCATAGTTGGTCAGATCTTCCGAGCGGAAGGGCGCCACGGCATAGACCTGGCCACCGATGCGCAGCGGCCGGCCCTGGCCACCGGGGCGGAAGCCGGTGGAATAGTTGGCATAGATCATCTTGCCGGGGGCCACCTGCCAATCCAGCGCGATCTTGTGGGTTTGGCCCTGCTCGCGATAGATCAGCTGGTGATCGGGCCGCGAGAAGTTGGTGTTGAGGCAGGTCAGGCGTTCCGTGGCTGACAGCGGGGTGGGGCAACCACCCGCCTGGCCGGTGGCCGCCACGGTGCTGCGCACGTTCTGTGCCGATGCGGCGACTCCGGCAAAGCCGACGACGTTCAGTTCCGTCCAGAAATAACGGATGCCACCGGTGATCTTCAGCGCGGGCGTGATGTTGTAATGGCCCTCGGCAAACACGGCATAATCGCGCGTGACGCGGTTCTGTTCGGTAATGTAGAAGGCATCGTTCTTTACGGCAGGCGTGCCCAGGATCATGCTGCCGCCCTGGCTCACCGGCACGCCGAACGATGTGGCAAAATCGGCGCGGTCACCGCCGCCCGATTCGGTATAGCCGGCGACATTGCCCAGGCCGCGCGTGGCGTAGTCGTCGTTGATCTCGTTCTTCTGGTACTGGTAGAAACCGCCGAACGTGATGTCGACAGGCCAGCTCTGCGGCGTCTTGAACCGCAGTTCCTGGGTGAAGATGCGCTCGTTGCGGTTGCCGCTGTAATATTGGGTCGGGTTCAGCAGGGTGGAGCAGCGCAGCGACGCGCCCGAACCGGTGCAGCCCGCCTTGTCGAAGAACTGCAGATAGCTCTCATAGCCAGGGCCAAAGCTGTCATAGGCCACGGTGTAATAAGTGTAGTCGTTCAACAGCTTGATGTTGCGGCGGAAGTAGCCGGTCGCGCTGACCACGTCGAAATCGCCGATATGGCCGTGGATGGTGGCCTGCGCCTGGTACCATTGGTCGTTCTGGCGGGTATCGTCATAATCATGCACCTGCAGATCGCCCACCCGGGGATCAAAGCCGAAATAGCCCAGCGAAATCTGCTTTTGCGCGGTGATCTGCGGGTTGATCGACCAGCCTTCGACCGGTTCCCACAGCAGCGACAGGCGGCCGCCGACTTCATCGATGCTGTTGTAGTTGTTCTTCGTCTTGCTGGCGTTGTTCAGCGTGAAGCTGGTCAGCGGGTTCTCGTCGCCCAGGTTCAGGATGGCCGGGCTGCCGTCGGCAAACTTGCCGTTGTTGGCCACGTTGTCGACGTAACCGCCTTCCTTGCGATAATAGCCCATGGCGCGGATCGCCAGCGTTTCGGTGACGGGGATATTGATGAAGCCCTGGGCCTGGCCGCCGAAATCGCCGCCGCCAAACTTGTTGGCTTCCAGGTCCATGCCGCCGGAAAATTCGCCAAGCTTGGGCTTGTTGGTGATGACGCGGATGGTGCCGGCCAGCGAGCCGGCGCCGAACAATGTGCCCTGCGGGCCCGACAGCGCTTCGATGCGTTCCACGTCATACACGTGCACATCAGGCAGGCCGTTCACGTTGATCGAAATATCATCAAGATAATAGCCGGTGGCCGGATAGGCGCCGCCGGCCGGCACGATGCCGCGGAAATAGACTTCGGTACGGCCCGGCCCGAGGCCGGCGAACGAGACAGACGGGATCAGCGCGGCAAAATCGGTCAGGCCCTTCACGCTGCGCTGCTGCAGCGTATCGGCGCTGAGCGCCTGCATGGAGATCGGCACCTTCTGGATGCTGGTGGCCGTGCGGGTGGCCGTGACGATGATTTCCTCGAAGCCCTTTTCCTCTTCGGCGGCCGCAGTGGCCTGATCATCGGCGGCAAGCGCCGGGCTGGCAAGGCCGGCCAGCATGGTGGTGATGCCCAGCAATCGGATGAACCGTGTGCGGCTGTTACC
>JAIXQM010000256.1 GCA_027485735.1 Sphingomonadales bacterium
GCCCGCATCGCGCTGCCTGCGGCGGTGCCGGTGGGCGATTACACCGCCGAAATCCACTTGGTGCGAAAGGGCCGGGTGCTGGCCAGCACATCGGCGCCGTTCGTGATCGACAAATCGGGTTTTGAACGTTGGGTCTATGTGATGGCACAGGAAAACAGCCTGGCTTATGGGCTTGCCGCCGTAATGGCCGCGCTGGCGGCCGGAGCGTTGGCTGCGCTGGTCACGCGGCGTCGGTGGTAGCACCGTTTTCACCCGCCAATATTCGACTCGCGTCCAGCCCCTTTTTCGTTTACCTTGGCTGTCGGCGCATTATCGGCCCGTTGCTTTGAATACCTCACCGCATCGCCCGACAGGCTCCAGTTTCAGACAGACAGCTACGGATTTGGAAATTAAATGAGCTTTGATCGACGGGGACGTGGTCCCGGGCGTGGTTCTGACAAGCGCGAACGCGGCTTTGACAGTTTTGAAGACTCCAGCCGCAGTTTCGGCGGCGGTGGCGATCGCTTCGGTGGCGGCGGCGGCTTCGGCGGCGGTGGCGACCGGTTCGGCGGCGGCGGCGGTGGTCGCGGCGGCTTCGGCGGCGGCGGTGATCGCTTCGGCGGCGGTGGCGGCGGTAGCCGCTTCGGCGGTGGTGGTGGTGGTGGCGGCTTCGGCGGCGGCGCACCCAGGCGCGAAATGACCCCTGGCATCGTGATCGGCACCGGCCGCGGCACGGTGAAGTTCTTCAACGCGCAAAAGGGCTTTGGCTTTGTGGTGCGTGAAGACGGTGGCGAAGATGTGTTTGTGCACATCTCGGCGGTGGAAGCCGCTGGCCTGACTGGCCTGGCCGATGGCCAACCGCTGGAATTCACCCTCACCGAACGCAATGGCCGTGTTTCGGCGACCGAACTGAAGATCGAAGGCGAACCGCTGCCGGTTGAAGAACGTGCGCCGCGCGAACCGCGCGAACCGCGCGCCGGTGGCGCTGATTTCGAACGTCGCCCGTCGCGTGAACGCACCCCGATGACCACGGGTGAGCGCGTTGAAGGCACGGTGAAGTTCTTCAACGGCACCAAGGGCTTCGGTTTTATCCAGCGCGACGATGGCGCGCCCGATGCCTTCGTGCACATCTCGGCCGTCGAACGCGCCGGCTTCTCCAATCTGAACGAAGGCCAGCGCGTCTCGTTCGAACTGGAAGAAGATCGTCGCGGCAAAGAGGCCGCGGTGAACCTGAGCGCGATCTGATCGACTTCAGGCGATGAAAACGGGCGGCGGCCGGCATGGCCGCCGCCCTTTTCATAACCCCCTTCCTGCACTGCGGCAAAACCGCTCGCTGCCAAGCTCTTGGGCGCATTGGGCTGGTGTTGTCGTTACGGGCCTGTCATGCGGCGTCGCAGCATGGGCAGAGCGCCAATTCAACCCGCTACTCACGGAGCAAGACGATGCTGGCAAACAACAGCGTGACCATCATCATGATCGTGATGACCTACATCACGCTTTCGGCCCCGGTGGCCTATTTCTTCATCCTCGCCCCGCGCCAGCTCGAAACCCGCAAGCAGCGCCAGATCGCCAAGCTGGTGTCCGGCGCCGAACTGCTGGCCGACGCCATCAGCCGCAACGGCCATGATCCGGTGCATCTGGCCCGCCTGCAGGCCCAGTATGACGCCCACGCCCGCGCCCTGGCCCAGCTGGGCAACGACGTGCCGGCGCTGATCGCTGCGCCCGCGCTCCAGCAGGCTGCCTGATTTCAGCAGTGGACAGGCCGGCGGGGGTCGGCAACGCTGCGGGACATGACCGAAAGCATCTTCGATTTCCCCGCCGCCCTGGCCGCCAACGCCGCCGCCCGGCCTGATCAACCCGCCGTTATCTGCGGGGATGATCGGTTGACGTGGCGGGACTTCGTTGTCCGGGCCGACAAATTGGCTGGCACGCTGGCTGATCATGGTGTGAAGCCCGGCAATAGCGTGGCCAGCGTCGCGCTCTCCAGCGTCGATTATGCCGTGCTGTGGGCCGCCGTGCTGCGCCTGCGCGCCACCATCGCGCCGCTCGCTCCCAGTTCCACGCCCGACCAGATCGCCGCCATGGTCGCCGATTCGGGCGCGCAGTTCGTGTTTGTCGATGCGCCAAACCGCGCCGAATTCGGCGCGGTTCTGGCAGGCAAGACGCTGGTCGATCTCGATCGGCTGAGCAGCTTCATCGATCCCACTGCGCAGCCGCCGGCACTGGCCCCGCTCGATCCTGCGGCTGGCTTCAACATCATCTATTCCAGCGGCACCACCGGCACCCCCAAGGGCATCGTGCAAAGCTGCTCCATGCGCTCCCTGCACATCACCGGCGGCCGCCGCATCGGCTATGGGCCGGAATGCGTCACGCTGTGCTCCACCCCACTTTATTCCAACACCACCCTGGTCAGTTTCATCCCCACCCTGGCTTGGGGCGGCACCGTCGTGCTGATGCCCAAGTTCGATACCGCCCGCTGGCTCAAGGAGGCTGAAACCCACCGCGTGACCCACGCCATGCTGGTGCCGGTGCAATATCGCCGCCTGCTCGCCGATCCCGGTTTCGACGCGACCGATCTGTCCTCCATCCAGATGAAATTCTGTACCTCCGCGCCGTTCGCGGCCGAGTTGAAGGCCGAAGTGCTGCGCCGCATGCCTGGCGGCCTGATCGAATTCTTCGGCATGACCGAAGGCGGAGTGGGCTTCATGCTCGTCGCCCACGAACATCCTGACAAGCTTCACACCGTTGGCCAACCGCAACCCGGCCACGAGGTCCGTATCATCGATGAAGATGGTAACGACGTGCCACCTGGTACACCGGGTGAGATCGTCGGCCGCTCTCCGGCCACCATGAACGGCTACAAGAACCGCCCCGATCTGACTGCCAAGGCCTATTGGATCGACGCGCAAGGCAAGGAATGGCTGCGCACCGGAGACATCGGCCGGCTGGATGAAGATGGCTTCCTGACGCTCATGGACCGCGCCAAGGACATGATCATCTCGGGCGGTTTCAACATCTACCCCTCCGATATTGAGGCCGTCCTGCTCACTCTTCCTGGCGTGGTGGAGGCCGCCGTGGTGGGCGTTGCGTCAGACGCCTGGGGCGAAACCCCCGTGGCTTTCATCGTCGCGCCGGGAGCGGACCCTGAAGCCCTGCGTGCCGCCGCCAATGCCAAGGTGGGCAAGACCCAGCGTCTCGCCGCCGTCGTGCTGGTGGATGAGTTGCCGCGCAGTCACATCGGCAAGGTGTTGAAACGCGAATTGCGCGACAGCTTCACCGGCACGGTTGCCTGACCGGCGGCAAAGGCGCAGCATCCTTGCTTCACCGCTCTGGGGGGAGGATCATGAACCAACTCACACGCGCAACGCTGTTGGGCACCATCGCCCAGATCGCCATGGTGGTCGCCGGGCATTTCGTGCCGGCCGTCGCCAACCTGTTTGCCATCGGCGGCATGGGCATTTCGGCGCTGGCTGGCTGGGCGGCGCTGAAAGGCCAGCCGGCCAGCATCAGCGCCGCTGCCGGCCGTGGCGCCTTGGCCGGCGGCATCAGCGCTGCCATCGGCATTGCGGTTTCGGTGGCGCTGGGTGACGTGCCGACCAGCCTGCTCGCCCTCGGCACCGGCAGCAGTGCGGTGACGGGTCTGATCGGCGGCTTGATCGGCCGGCGGCGCGTTTAACGCAAAGCCGCCAGCACTTGCGCCGCCGCTGCCACGGTGCGGCGCACGTCGTCTTCGTTGGTCTGCCAGTTGCACACGCTGATCCGCATGGTGCGCTCGCCCTGCCACAGCACGCCGCTCAGGAAGGCTTCGCCACTGGCGTTGATGGCGGCGATCACCGCGTCGCTGATATTGGCGCCGGCGGAATCGTGGAAACGGATCAGGCCCTGGTTCATCATCGGCCGGGCGATGCTGGTGGCGCCGTGCAGCGCCACGATGCCGTCGTGAATGGCCATGGCATGGTCGCAGCAGCGCTCGATCATGTCGGCCAGCCCATCGCGGCCCAATTCCAGCAGGGCGGCCAGCGTCGGCAGCGCGCGCGCCCGCCGTGACCATTCCGGCGTGTAATCCATCGGATCGCGGGTATCGCCGCCCTCGGTCAGGTAACTCGCGGTCATCCGCATCGATGCCTTCAGCGCGTCGCCGTGGCGGGTGATGGCCATGCCGGCATCATAGGGCGTGTTCAGCCATTTGTGGCCATCGGTCGCCCAGCTGTCACACAGGTCGATACCCGCCACCTGAGCGCGGAAGCGTGGTGCCGCATTGAGCCACAGGCCGAACGCGCCATCGACATGCACCCACGCGCCGGCCGCCTGCGCCATCGGCGCCAGCGTGGCGAATTCATCGCAGGCGCCCAGGTTCAAGTCCCCGGCGTTCAGAACGACGATCGTCGGCGCGCCCTGCGTGGCGGCCAGCGCTGCCTGCAATTCGGCCGCGCCCACCTTGCCCGGCCCGCCGCCGCCCAGCGGCACAATTGCCGCCGTGCCGATGCCGAGCAGCCGCAGTGCGCGGTCGACGCTAGAGTGACGGTGGGCGTTGGCCAGCACGCAGATCGGCGGCGCGCCGAACAGGCCATCATGCTCCACATCCCAGCCGGCGCGGGCCAGCACATGGTGGCGGGCGGCGGCCAGCGCGGTGGTGTGGCTCATCTGGCAGCCGGTGGTGAAGCTGTAGGCACAATCCGCCGGCAGGTGCAGTGCATCGAGCAGCAGCCGCCCCGCAACTTCCTCCAGCACGGCGCCGGCCGGGCTGGTGGCGGCGAGCACGACATTCTGATCCCACAGCGTCGCCAGCACGTCGGTGGCGTGAGCCGCCGGCAATGCGCCGCCTTTCACCCAGGCAAAAAAGCGCCCGCCCAGATTGCCCATCAGGCCGGGTTCGGCAGCGCGGGCGATGAGGCGCACCACGTCCACCGGGTCCATGCCTGTGGCGGGCAGGGCAGTGGGCATCGGCGCGAGGATGTCGGCGCGGCTGCCGGTCGGGGCAACGCTGCGGGTGGACTGGCTGTCGATGAAGCGACGGCCTTCGGCGATGGCGATATCAAGAGGGCTCATTCGCGCCTGATAGCCGAGCGCTGCTGCCGAGTCCTCCGGAAATCAGACAGCGCAATCCCAGAAACCGGCTGGCGCGGCGGCTGCATTCCGTTTATTTCGCAGATGCAACATGAAAGGGAGGCCGCCCATGGCCAACAAGCTCTATCCCGATGCGAAGGCCGCGCTTGATGGTCTGCTGTTCGACGGGATGACGATCATGTCCGGCGGGTTCGGCCTGTGCGGCATCCCCGAAAAACTGATAGCCGCGCTGCGCGATGCCGGGGTGAAGGACCTCACCGTCATCTCCAACAATGCCGGCGTCGATGGCTTTGGCCTTGGACAGCTGCTGGAAACGCGGCAGATCGCGAAGATGATTTCGTCTTACGTGGGCGAGAACAAAGAGTTCGAACGGCAGTATCTGGCCGGCGAGCTGCAACTGGAATTCAACCCGCAGGGCACGCTGGCCGAACGCATCCGCGCTGGCGGCGCCGGCATTCCGGGCTTCTATACGAAAACCGGCGTTGGCACGCTGGTGGCCGAAGGCAAGGAGCACAAGGATTTTGCCACGGCTTCGGGAACCGAAACCTACATCCTTGAAACCGGCCTGGTCGCCGATGTGTCCATCGTGAAGGCATGGAAGGCCGATCCGTACGGCAACCTCATCTTCCGCAAGACGTCGCGCAACTTCAACCCGATGATGGCGACCGCCGGCAAGGTGACCGTGGTGGAAGTGGAGGAATTGGTGCCGGCCGGCACGTTCGATCCCGATCATATCCACACGCCCGGCGTGTTCGTGCAGCGATTGTTTGTTGGCCGGGATTATGAAAAGCGCATCGAGCAGCGCACCGTGCGCCAGAGGGAGCCCGCCTGATGTGGACGCGTGATCAACAGGCCGCCCGCGCCGCCAAGGAGCTGCAGGACGGGTTCTATGTGAACCTGGGCATCGGCATGCCCACTCTGGTGGCCAATTTCATCCCCGAAGGCGTGGACGTGACGCTGCAAAGCGAGAACGGCATGCTGGGCATGGGGCCGTTTCCGTTTGCGGGCGAGGAAGATCCGGACCTGATCAACGCCGGAAAGCAGACCATCACCGAACTCGACCGCACCAGCTATTTCAGCAGCACGGACAGTTTCGCCATGATCCGCGGCGGCCATATCGATCTGTCGATCCTGGGCGCCATGGAAGTGGCCGACAATGGCGACATCGCGAACTGGATGATCCCCGGCAAGATGGTGAAGGGCATGGGCGGCGCCATGGACTTGGTGGCCGGCGTCAAGAAGATCATCGTGCTGATGGAGCACAACGCCAAGGATGGCAGCGCCAAGTTCAAGACCGCGTGCACCCTGCCGCTGACCGGCAAGGGCGTGGTGGATATGGTGATTTCCGAACTCGCCGTGCTGGCCCGTCCGGCAAAGGGCGCACCGTTCCGGCTGATCGAACTGGCACCGGGTATCGATCTCGACATGCTCAAGGGCCGTACCGAAGGCCATTTCGAAGCTTGATACGAAAATGGGGCCGGCAGCGTGTGCTGCCGGCCCCGCTCTTCCGGTCGGGGGAGTTCAGAAGCGGAAGTTCACGCCAGTCATCACCGCATGGCGGTGATAGTTGAGGCTGGCGCCGCCGCCGATGCCCGGCAGCGTGTCGTTGCCGTAATCGCTGTAGTTATACTCGATGCGGGCCGAGACATTCTTGCCCAGCATCTGTTCGTAACCGGCGCCCACGGTGTAACCGTCGCGGTTTTCCGCACCGCCGGCCGGGTTTGTGATCGAGAAGCGGGCGTTGGAGTAACCGCCACGCGCATAAAGCAGGCCTTCCGGTGTCACCAGCCAGCCGGCACGCGCTGTCACGTTGATGGTGCGGCCCGATTCGAGATCAAAGGTGGGAAAGCGGTTAGTGCCGGTGCGGCCGGTGAGCGAGGTTTCAACGCCGATCACGCCGTCGCCGAGGTTGAGATCGTAACCGAGCTGGCCGCCATAGGCGAAGCCGTCACCCTTGGCGCGGACGGTGGAGGGCGGCACGGTGCTGAGATCAAGCGACTGGCGATCCTGCTGCCAGCCGATCTGGCCGCCGATGAAGGGCCCGTTGAAGTTCTTGGCTTCCTGCGCAACGGCCGGACCAGCGATGGCAGCGGCAGCGAGCAAAGCAAAAGCGAAACGTGACATTGGTGTATTCCTTGTTTTGCGCCGGCGATGGGGATGGCCGGCTGCACAAGGGGTTAGGCCCCGCTGGCTGGCCATGGCCTGAACCAAGCTGGGCAATTTGGTGGCGGTGTGGTGCTTTTGCCATACACTGGCCTTGTTTCGTTCAGCCGGGCTTCAGCCGGTGGACAGCGCGGTACAAAGCACTTGACGTTATTCAGTAGAAATTTTATGTAATGCATAAATATTATAATTGGAGACGCAAAGTGACTGACGAAAAGCAACGACTGCAAACGCTGCAAGGTGATTTCAGCAGCATGGCCCGCCTGCTCACTGTTCTGTTCGCCTTTGCCGCCCTTTCCTTGTTTGCGGAGGCCTATGTGCCGCTGAAGCAGCTCGGTGCCATGCTGGTCGCGGGGGATCGCACCGGCATCCGGGCCATCGGCGAACGACTGATCGCGCTGCTGCCGGCAATCATGTTGCTTGGCGCCGTGTGGCAGGGGCGCTTGCTGTTCACCCATCTCGAAGGCGGCGCGCTGCTGGCACCGGAGACAGGCCGGCATGTCCGACGCAGCGGTGAATGGATGGTCGCAGCGGCGGTATCGGCCCTGGTCATCGGCGAAATCCAGCATGGAACGGCCACAGGTTCGGCCCTGCTGGTCGGCGTGGCCGCTGTCGGCTTTGCCCTGCGCAGCCTGGCTGGCGTGCTGGATCAAGCCGCCGTCATTCAGGCTGATCTCGATCAGATCGTCTGATCAGTGGCGATCATTGTCACCCTGGATGTCATGCTGGCCCGGCGCAAGATGAAGGCGCGCGATGTGGCCGCCGCAATCGGCATGGCCGAAACCAATCTGTCGTTGCTGAAATCCGGCAAGGTGAAGGGCGTGCGCTTCGACACGCTGGCCAAGCTCTGCCGCGTGCTCGATTGCCAGCCGGGTGATCTGCTGGAATTCGATTCCAACGGCCCGGATGAGACCGATTAACCCTTCTTCAGGTGCCGGCGGCCCAACAGCTCGGCGATCTGCACCGCGTTGAGCGCCGCACCCTTGCGCAAATTGTCGGACACGCACCACAGCGCCAGGCCATGTTCCACGGTCGGATCCTTGCGGACGCGGGAAACGAAGGTGGCATAATCGCCAACGCATTCGATGGGGGTGACGTAGCCACCGTCCTCGCGCTTGTCGACGAGCATGATGCCCGGCGCTTCGCGCAGCAGGCTCTGCGCCTTGGCGACGGAAAGCGGCATTTCGAATTCGACGTTGATGGCCTCCGAATGGCCGACGAACACCGGCACCCGCACGCAGGTCGCCGTTACCTCGATATCGGGATCAAGGATCTTGCGGGTCTCCACCGTCATCTTCCACTCTTCCTTGGTGTACCCATCCATGCCGCTGTCCGGCCCAAGGAAAGAGTCGATGTGGGGGATCACGTTGAAGGCGATGCGCTTGGTGAACTTCTCGTTCACCGGCTCGTCGCCCACGAAGATGGCGCGGCTCTGGGTGAACAGCTCGTCCATGCCGTCCTTGCCGGCGCCCGATACCGATTGGTAGGTGCTCACCACCACCCGTTTGATGATGGCGGCATCGTGCAGCGGCTTCAGCGCCACCACCATCTGCGCGGTGGAGCAGTTGGGATTGGCGATGATCATCCGCTTCTTGTAGCCGTCGATGGCCTCCGGGTTCACTTCCGGCACGATCAGCGGCACATCATGATCCATCCGGAACAGGCTGCTGTTGTCGATCACCACGCAGCCCTGCGAAGCGGCCTTGGGGGCATAGATTTTGGTCGGGCCGGAACCGGCAGCAAACAGCGCGATATCCCAGCCGGTGAAATCGAAATGCTCCAGGTTCTGCACCTTGATCTCGCGGCCGGTCTCGCCAAACTCGACCTTGTCGCCCACCGAGCGCGAGGAGGCGACGGCAGCGATATCGTCGAGCGGGAACTGCCGTTCCGCCAGGATGTTCAGCATTTCGCGCCCGACATTGCCGGTGGCGCCCACAACAACGACCTTGTAACCCATGGGTGTGCTCCTTGGGCTGCGGCTGTTACCGGATTTGGGCGCAGAGTCCAGTTTTCAGCGCCAGAATCAATTGGTCCGATCGCGCGACAGTATGGCGGTAACCCCGAGATCGGCAGTCACATTGCCAAGCGTGCGGAACACGTCCGGCACCAGCTCTACTGCCAACAACACCGGCAGCACGGCGATGGGCACGCCCATGGCGTTGGCGATTGGCACGCAGGCGGCGAGGAAAGTGATGGAGCCGGGCAGGCCGCCGGTGGAGACAGCTGCCACCAGAGCGGCCAGCAGCGCGCCGAGGTAGGCCAGCGCCGTGTGGTCCATGCCGTAAAGATGCCCGCAATAAAGGACGACGGCGACATTGGCGCACGGGGAGGTGATGCGGAAGATGCTCACCGCCAGGGGCAGCACGACCCGGCTGGTGGTTTCGGGCAGGCCCAGCCGCTCGGCGCCGTCGAAGATGGCGGGCAGGCTGGCGATGCTGGACTGGGTGGAGACCGCGACGGCCTGTGCCGGCAGCACGGCGCGGGCAAAGGCCAGCGGGCCGACGCGGCCGAAGATGATGGCCAGCGGATAGACGAGGATGATGAGGCCAACCTGCACCAGCACCAGCACGGCGATATAATGGCCAAGCAGGCCGAAGGCGCCGAGCCCGGCCTTGATACCGACGCTGACCGCGAGCGCGAACACGCCTAGCGGCGCAATCACGAAGATCCAGCCGACCAGCACCAGCATGGCGTCCTTCACGGCATCGAACAGGCCGACGAGACTGCGGCGGCGATCATCGTCGAGCCTTGTGGCCGCCAACGCGAACATGGCGATGAAGGTGACGACCGGCAACATGTCGCCTTTGGCCAACGCCTCGAAGATATTGGCTGGCACCATCGACAGCAGCCATTTGCCAAGATCGACCTTGATGTCACCCACCGGCGCCGCCCCTGCACTGTTGGCCACGATCGCCGCGGCCGCCGCTGGCGGGGCTGGCCACCAATCCAGCAGCAGGGGCACGAAGATCATCGACCACAGGGCGGAAAAGATCAGCAGCGCCAGGAATGCCAGCAGCGCCCGCCCGGCCACCTTGCCGCCGCCGGCCTGGCCCACCGATTGCGCGATGCCGGTGAACAGCAGGCCCGCGATCAGCGGAATGATCGTCATCTGCAACGCCTGCAGCCACAGGTTGCCGATGGCATCCGTCACTGGCAACAGCGGTTTGCCGATGTCAGCGGGCAGCAATGCCCCGACCACCAGCCCGGCCAGCAGCGCCAGGAAGATACGCAGCGTCAGGTTCATTTGCCTGTCTCCGGCACTGTCAACGTGCCCATGGTGACATACAGCTTGGCCAGATCATCGACGCCCATGGTGGGCACCGGTTTCACCCGGCTCGGTTCGACAAACAGCAGCCCGCCGCCAACTGGCACCGGCGCCGTAGGGATCAGGATGAGCTGGCGTGGTCCCTGGCCAAAATCATGGAGGTGGGGGCTTGTCAGCAGCGCCAGCGCCTCGACATGGTCGCCGAAACTGACGGAGACGACCGACATGCCGCTCATCTCGCCGCCCGGCGATGAGCCCATCATGCGCACGAACTGCGCTAGCGGGCGATACAGCGGGCCCAGCACCGGGATGCGGGCGATCAAGCCATCCAGCCCGCCTTCCAGTCGCTGACGAAAGCGCGTCTGCACCGCGATCCCGATCAGCCACACCAGCACCGCCGCCATGCCCAGCCCGGCCCAGAAGGCGGCCAGCGGCGACGGCGTGAAGAACATGCCGGCCGCACCCAGCGCCTGGCCCAGCGGCGTGTTGGGGCCGAGAGCGGCGATCAGATAGCCCGAAAGCCAGTTGAGCAGGATCAGCGTCAGCAGCACCGGCGCCAGAAACAGCAGCCCGGTGGCGAAAGGGCTGAGAAACTTGCGGATCAAAGGCCAGCCAGGATCGCGTCGCCCATGGCCGTTGTGGTCATGGTGCCGCCCAGATCGGGGGTGCGTGCGCCCTTGTCGAGCGCGGCTTCCACCGCTGCCTCCACCTTGTCGGCCAATTCCGGTGCGCCCAGGCTGTAGCGCAGCGCCATGGCCAGGCTGAGAACCGATGCGCATGGATTGGCCACACCGCGCCCGGCGATATCGGGTGCAGAACCGTGGATCGGTTCATACAGGCCCGGTTTGCCAGGTTCGCCAATCGCAGCCGACGGCAGCATGCCGAGCGAGCCGGTGAGCATCGCGGCTTCGTCCGACAATATGTCGCCGAACAGATTATCGGTGAGGATCAAATCGAACTGCCGCGGATTCTTCACCAGCTGCATCGCCATGTTGTCGGCCAGCATGTGGGAGAGTTTGATGTCGGGATATTCGGCATCGCGCAGCGCCTGCACATCCTCGCGCCACATCAGGCCAGCTTCCATCACATTGCCTTTTTCCGCCGAAACGACCTCGCCCTTGCGGGCGCGGGCCAGCTCGAACGCGATCCGGGCAACGCGGTGGATTTCGCTGGTGGTGTAAACGTGCGTGTTGACGCCGCGGCGCTGGCCATCGGCCAGGGTTTCGATGCCGCGCGGCTCACCGAAATAGACGCCGCCAGTCAGTTCGCGGACGAACAGGATATCGAGGCCATCGACATAGACGCGCTTCAGCGAAGAGGCATCGGCCAGCGCCGAAAAACAGCGCGCCGGCCGCAGATTGGCATAGACATTCATGCCGGCCCGCAAGCCCAGCAGCCCCGCTTCAGGCCGCTTGTCATACGGCTGGCCGACCCATTGCGGGCCACCCACGGCACCCATCAGCACGGTATCGGCGGCCTTGGCGCGCGTCAGCGTCTCATCAGTCAGGGGGACGCCGTGGGCGTCGATGCTGGCGCCGCCGAACGGCGCTTCCTCCACGGCCAGGGCAAGCCCGCCCGTGATCAGCCGCCCGGCCACGCGGCGGGCAACAGCGGTAACTTCGGGGCCAATGCCATCCCCGGGCAGCAGAAGCAGTGTCTTGGTCATTCCCCGCCCTTAACGGCAATGATTGCCGCTGCCAACCGCGTCGAATGGCGGAGCAGGAGGGTGCCGGATCAGCTTCCGCGGTGCGCGGCGCCGGCGATCCACGGCCGTTCGGCGGCAAGCCGGGCTTCGTGAGCGGTGATGACATTGGCCATGCCCAGGGTCAGCCCGATCTCGTCCTGCCCGCTGATCAGGCACTGCTTGCGGAACGGGTCCATCGCGAATTCGAACCGGTCCTGGAACGGCGTCGTCACCACCTGATTTTCCAGATCGACGGTGATCGGCTGGCCTTCCTGTGCCACGGCCAGCAGCCGGCTCACGTCGTCCGGCGGCAGGGTAACGAGCAGCAGGCCGTTCTTGAAGGCATTGCCGGCAAAGATGTCGGCAAAGCCCGACGAGATGACGACGCGGATGCCCAGATCGCCCAGCGCCCAAGGCGCATGTTCGCGGCTGGAACCGCAGCCGAAATTATGCCCGGCGATCAGGATCGGCGCGCCAGCATGCGCGTCGAACACATTGTCCGGGTTTTCGCGCAGCGCGGCAAAGGCGCCCTTGCCCAGACCGGCGCGGCTGATGGTTTTCAGGAAGCGGGCCGGAATGATGACATCGGTATCGATGTTGGCGGCGCCGAACGGGATGGCCTTGCCGGAAAGTGTGGTGAAGGGCTGCATGGAGTGGCCTCATGTCCAGGAAGACGCGGGCGACCCCATGGCACAGCCCGGCGGTGGAATCCACCGCCGGGCCGCTTCAAATGAGGTTCGCTCAGGCCGCGACTGTTTTGCGGCTGCCGCGGCGGCGCAGGGCCGTGCCCACCACGCCAAGGCCGCCCAGCAGCATCGCCCAGCTTGCCGGTTCCGGAACAGCGCCGGAGTTCAGGCTGTATTCGACAACATAGCCGCCGCTGGGGAAGGTCGAGAAGATATCGTTCCAGTTGCCGGCGTTGGCCTTGAAATGGAGATAATCCTCGGTGCCAACATTGTTCGGCTCCCCGGCGTTCCAATTGGAGAAACCAACCGAGCCAGTGCCGAAAATGAAGAAGGTTTGCCCGGCTTCCGGGCCGGCAGCCCACTTCCAGGTGCCTTCAACATCTTCATCGGTGCCGGCGGCCCACACGAAGGTTGCGCTGCCGGTCAGCGTCTTGAGGAAATCATCCTCGGCCTGCGAGGTGATGGTGACGAGGTGAGCGGTGTAGCCGGCGATTGGCGTGGCAGCCGCAGCCGCGGCCAGGGCGCCCTGCCACGACAGATTGGTGGCGACGAATTCATACAGGTGCCCGTTGCCGGCAAACTGGGTTACGGCGGCTGCCGGAGCCGCTGTCAGGCTGAACGCGGCCATTGCCAACATGATCGAAACAGTGCGCACTTGGTTTATCCCCCTTGAAATCAAGTGCTTCATGGCATCATATGGTAAAAGTTAGGTTAACTACGTGAACAGCTGCGCCAGCGCCGCAGCTGCGCTCTCGCCCCGCCGCCGCCATGCTGCTAGCGTCGTGCCATGACGCAGCAGCATCTCTATCTGGTCGACGGCTCCAGCTTCATCTTCCGCGCCTATCATCGGCTGCCGCCGCTGACAGACCCGCAGGGCATGCCGGTGGGCGCCGTCTATGGCTTCACGGCGATGCTGTGGAAGCTGATTGCCGACTTGAACAAGGCGGAGGCGCCGACCCATCTTGCCGTCGTGCTCGATGCCGGCAGCCACACCTTCCGCAACGACATGTATGATGGCTACAAGGCCAACCGCCCCCCGGCGCCGGAGGACCTGATCCCGCAGTTCCCGTTGATCCGCGATGCGGTGCGGGCCTTTTCGGTGCCCTGCTTCGAACAGGCTGGGGTGGAGGCGGACGACATCATCGCCAGTTACGCGGTGGCTGCCCGCGCCGCCGGCATGAATGTCACCATTGTCAGTTCCGACAAGGATCTGATGCAGTTGGTCGAACCCGGCATCAACATGCTCGACACGATGAAGAACCAGACCATCAACCGCGCCGAGGTGATCGAGAAATTTGGCGTACCGCCCGAACAGGTAGGCGAGGTGCTGGCGCTGATGGGCGACACGGCCGACAATATCCCCGGCGTGAAAGGTGTTGGCCCGAAAACCGCAGCGGAGCTAATAAGTGAATATGGCAGCGTGGAAGGCGTGATTGCCAACATCGAGGCGATCAGGAAGCCCAAGCTGAAGGAGACGCTGGCGGCCTCGGTTGAAATGGCCCGGCTGTCGCGCGAACTGGTGCGCCTGAA
>JAIXQM010000023.1 GCA_027485735.1 Sphingomonadales bacterium
ATGCGATCTCCAGACACGGCGTTTTTTGGTCACCCGGCCGGGCTGGGCTTTCTGGCCTCTACCCAGGCGTGGGAGCGCTTTTCCTTCTATGGCATGCAGGCCCTGTTGCCGCTCTACCTGGTCGATCATCTGCTCAAACCCGAGGTGGCGGCCGGAGTGGCGGGGCTGGACGGCCTGCGGGCCGGGGTGGAGTTTCTGACCGGGCCACTGAGCACAACGGCTTTTGCCGCCCAGTTGTTCGGTCTCTACATCGGCCTGTTCAACATTGCGCCGCTGGCGCTGGGCTGGCTGGCCGATGGCGTGTTCGGCCAGCGGCGGCTGGTGCAGGCCGGGTTGGTGTTCATGGCGGCCGGGCATCTCGCCATGGCCGTGGAAGCCCTGTTCCTGCCGGCGCTGCTGTTGCTGCTGCTGGGTGGGGGCTGCCTGAAGGGCAATCTCTATGCCCAGGTCGGCATGCTCTATGCCAGTGGTGATGGCCGGCGCACGCGGGCCTATGCCATCCATCTGATGGCGCTCAACGTCGGCTCAATCGTGGCACCGCTCATCTGCGGCACGCTGGGTGAGCGGGTGGGCTGGCACTGGGGCTTTGCCGCAGCCGGGATCGGCATGCTGCTCGGGCTTGCCATCTATGTCGCCGGCACGCGCCAGTTGCCGCCCGACAGCATCCGGCGCCTGCGCGGCACGGCGGATGTGCCCCAAGGCACAGACTCCGCTGCGATCGCCGCCATCGTCCTGATGCTGCTGCCCTTCACCATCGTTTATGCTGCGGCCATGCAGGCCTATAATCTGCTGCTGGTATGGGCGCAGGACGTGATGGACCGCGACGTGGCCGGGTTCGAGGTGCCGGTGACCTGGCTGCTCACCTATGATGGGTTGATGACCATCGTCGGCATTTTCCTGGCGCTGCAGCTGTGGCAGCGGCTGGGCGCGCGCGAGCCGGATGCGATGATCAAACTGGCCGTTGCTGGCCTGCTGGTGGCGGCGGCCTGGGTCATGCTGGCGCTCATCACAACGGCGTCGGCCGGCGGTCCGGTATCGATGCTGCTGGTGCTCGCCTTCTTCGCGCTGCTCGATCTGTCCTATGGCTGGCTCGATCCGCCGGCCAACAGCTTTGTTTCGGTGCATGCCCCGGCGCGGCTGGCCAGCACCCTGATGAGCCTGAACATCGCCGCGTTCGGCGCGGCCAACATCGCGTCCGGCTGGCTCGGCCGGTTCGAGGAACCGCTGGGGCCGGCCGGCTTCTGGTGGCTGCTCGCCGCCGTGGGCGGCGGCGGCGGCGTGGTTGCCCTGGTGCTGCGGCCTTTGGTGAAGCGGCTGGCGCCGGGCTGATCAGGCCGGCGGCAGCGGATCCGCCTTCCAGAAATGCCGAACCTCGTCGTCGAACCCGGTCATGTCATAGCGGATCACCGACATGGGCAGGCGCCCGGCCGCCATGAACTCGTCGTGGAACTGCTTGAGCACGAACTTGTCGCCCAGCTGACGGCGACGATCGGCGAGCAGCTTCTGCATCTCGATCATGCCAACGGTGTAACCCAGGCCATAGCCCGGCGGGCGGCGCAGATAGATTTCAGCGTCAACCCGGGCCACGTTCTTGTCGAGCCAGGGCGTCCACTTCTGCCAGTCGGCCACCACTTCGGGCACGGTCTTCTGGTTCAATTGCAGCTCGATATCGCCGGCCACGCGCACGGCGCGGAAAATGCCGAAGATATCGATCAGTTCACGAACCCGCGGCCGATCTTCCATGAACCCAAGGCGTTGGGCGGCTTCTTCCAGATAGACGCCCCAGCCTTCGCCGCGCACGCCGTCGCCGATGGACCCGCGAATGGGCCGCTTGTCGCGCCGGGCCATCTGGCCATCAAAGGCATGGCCGGGCAGCGTCGCATGCAGCAGATCGGGCGTGGGATCGCGATATTGCACCTGCTCCCAGAAATTGGGGCCATCGGGGCGCACGATCCACGGCACGTTGATGTAAAGATCGCCAATGTCTTCCGGCACGGTGATGATCTCTTCGCGCGCAATCCACTCGCGGATCAGCTTCATCGTGCGATCCTTGCGGCCCGCATAATCCTCGGCCGTGGTCGGCAGGTTCAGCGGCGCGGCCTTGCGGTTGCGATGCTCCTCCAGCGCGTGGACTGACCACAGCCGCTGGGTTTCGCGGGCGCCCAGCACCATCAACTGATCGGAGTTGTAAGGCAGCAGCTTGACGTTCTTCAGATACCAATCAAAGCGCGCCTTGCCCACGCCGGCCTTGGCCGTCATCGTCGGACGGCCCGCCTTCAGCCAGGCCTGAAATTCCACGGTGGCGGCGCGTGCCTTGCGGATTTCGGGCAGCAATTCCGGCTGTTGCTTGGCAGCGCGCCCGGCCAGATCATCCAGCCAGCCCAGTACGCCGGCGGGCGGCACCGGCCGATAGGGGTGGCCGTGGCCCACGCCATCGGCGGTATCGATATTGTGCAGCGCCAGATCGGCATAATCGCCGGGCACGTTCTTCAGATTGGTTTTGGCAACCGCCGCCAGTCGCGACACATTGGCAAGGCCTGTCTTCAGCTTGGCCAGCGCGTCGCCCTTGGCCGGCAGCTCGGCAAAGCCGACATCAAGCATTTCATCGACATAGAAACCGGGATCGCGTTCCCACGGCTTGGCTGCCTCGATCAGGAACTGATGTTCCAGCATCTTGGCGCGTGCCGCCAGCCACTCGGCGCGCTGGCCGCGATCCATGGCGGCCACGTCCATGTTCTCGATGCGCGTGAGGTAACCGGCCATGGCAGCGCGTTCGGCAGCCATGCCGGCGGCCGACCAATCCGGCGTGCGGGCTGCCCAGCCGCTGCGCCAGGTGCGGAATTCCGCCCATACGCCGAGCAGATCCTGGTAACTGCCCTGCCCGCGCGGCGGGCCCACGTGGGCCGCCGCCATTTGTGCCGCCGCCGGCGCGATGGAGAGAGGCACGGCCAGCGCCGCCATGGCCACGGCCAGCAACAGTTTCGTGTTCATCTTGCCTCTCCCCTCGCGTCCGTTCAGAAGCGCGTGCCGATGCCGATGAAATATTGGCGACCGATCACGTCATACAGCTGCGGGTTGGTGTTGGAATCGCCACCCGCGGCAAAGCCCATCACCGGCGGCTGGTTATCCAGCACGTTGTTGATGCCGCCGAAAATCGCGATGTTCTTGGTGATCTCGACCCGGGCCGAAATGTCCCAATAGGTTTCCGAACCCAGCGTGCCGGATTCAGACGGCGGCGCCCCCGGCAGCAGTTCCAGGCTGCCCACCATGCGGACCTGGTTGCGGACGGAGAGCGGCCCGCTCTTGTAATCGGCGCCGAAGAAAGCGCGGAAGCCGGGCGAGATGCGGGTCGAATCCGACGAGCAGGCACCGCCGTAGAAGCCAGCGCAATCGATGGTGGGCAGGCCGGTGATCGGCACGGTGGTGTTGGCGAACTGCCACGACAGATTGGCCGACAGGTCGAGCTTGCTGCTGTCCCCGATGTTGAAGAAGGCCGGCAGTGTCGTGGTGTAACTGGCCCCCACGTCGAGGCCGCGCACCCGCCGTTCGGCGACGTTGAGCAGCGGCGCCCGCACGAAGTTGATATTGCCCGAGAAGGTGTCGCGCACGATGGACTGGCACGGCACCGAGCTGCCCTCCAGCGTGGAGAAGCAGGTATCGATCAGCACCTGCGCCCCCACCTGGGCAATCGCGTCGCGCACCTTGATGTCATAATAATCGATGGTGAACGCCAGGCTGCGCAGCGGCCGGATCACCGCCCCCAGCGTCAGCGTATCGGCCTTTTCTTCCTGCAGGTTGCGGTTGCCGCCGCTTTCAGTGCCAAAGCCCTGGCTGGCGCCAACGGTGAGCGTGTCGATGAACGCCGCCGGCACGCCTTGCGCCACGCACAGCGTTTTTTGCGCGGCGCTGGGCCGGTTGACGGCAAGGCAGGGATCGCGGCCGCCGATGAAGCCCTGGCCAGTGGGGGCGAACAGTTCGGCAAGGTTGGGCGCGCGGATGGCGCGGCTGTAATTGCCGCGCAGGCGCAGCCAATCGTTCACTTCCCAATCCACGGCGCCGCGCCACGTGAAGACACCACCGATGGTGTTGTAATCAGCATAACGGGCAGCACCTTCAAGGGCCAACATCTTGAAGAAGGGCTTGTCGGCCAGGATCGGCACCCGGACTTCGCCGAACACTTCAAACAGGTTGAACGAACCGGCGTTGCGGATCGGCGGCACCTGCACGGCGGCGAGATCGTTCGACAGCGCCACTTCGTCCGGACGGATGGTGAAGCTGTCCCTGCGATATTCGACACCGAAGGCCGTGGCGACCATGCCGGCCGGCAGCTTGAACAGATCGCCGGCAAGGCTGCCGCCCGCCACCGTCCGCTTGAAGGTGCTGGCCGTGGTGGTGTCGACGCTGAGGAATTCGGCCATCTGCGGGGTGAGCGTGTCATTGCCGAAGATGTTGACCGGGATGCAGCCCGGGATGATCGCGTTGCGGCAGGCGGCAGTGCCGTTGGCGTTCACGACGACATCAAGACCGGCGGTCGTGCGCGAGCGTGACAGCAGATTCTGCCGCTCGCTGTCTTCATCCACCTGCTGATACTGGAAGAATGTGTCCCAGCGCCACTGGTTGCCGCCGACGTCGAACTTGCCGCGCAGGCCGGCAGTGGCGTTGAAGCTGTCGGTGGCGAAACGCACGGTGCGCGGGCCGAATTCTTCGAACCGGCGGCCATAGCCGCGCACGGTGTAGGTGCCGTCACCATCCGGATCGAAGAAGCCGGCATTGGCGGCAAAGAAGGTGCGCTGCGCTGCGGTCAGCACCGGGTTGGTCAGCGCATTGGGGATCAGCACGGTGCCGGCGGCCTGGCCTGACGAGGACGGGTTCACCGCTTCGGCCGCCTGCTGGAAGCTGTTTTCCTTCTTGGTGAAGAAGAACTGGCCATAGGCTTCGATGCCGGCGGTCAGTTCATAATTGGCGGTGACGGCCGCCTGATAGCGCTCCAGCGGGCGCAGCAGGAAATTGGGCGCGGCATAGTTGAACTGGTCACGCAGACGGCAGAAGGGTTCCGGCCGGCCACCGGGCTGGGTGAAGCGGACACCGGCATTGCCCACGTTGCAGGCGCCCGACGCGTTATTCAGATCTGGCACGCCATTGATCTGCGCCAGCTGCGCTGCGTTCAGCGCGATGGCGCCGCCGGGAATATTGCCCGAACCAAAGGGCCGGAATATGCCGCCGGCATCGGCCAGCAGCGGCAGGGCGCTGAATTCGCGATCACCCATCAGCACCTGATCGCGCTTGGTGTAGCTGAAATAGGCGGTGATGTTGCCGCGATCATCCGGCGCGTTCACGCCCATCATCACGTCAAGCTTGTGGCTGCGGCCATCGCCGCGATCCGTCTCGCCAAACGTATATTGCGCCTGCACGCCTTCAAAACGCCGCTTGAGCGTGAAGTTGACCGCACCGGCAATCGCATCCGAACCATAAATGGCCGAAGCGCCGCCGGTGATCACTTCCACCTTTTCCAGCATCAGATCGGGAATGGTGGCCAAATCGGTGAGGCCGGAGAAATTGGCCGGGTTGAAGCGCCGCCCATCAACCAGCACCAGCGTGCGTTCCGGGCCCAAGCCACGAAGATCGGCGGTGAGCACGCCCGAACCGCCGGACTGGTTGGAGCTGGAGGTGCTGTTCGGCTGCAATTGCGGCAACTGGTTCAGCGCGGTTTCCAGCGTGGGGACGGCCTGCGCGGTGAGGATATCGGCGCTGAGGGTGACAACCGGGCTGCTCGATTCAAGATCGCGGCGCGACAGGCGCGAACCGGTGACGATGATGGCCTGATCTTCGCTGGCGCCGCTGGCGGCTGCCTGTTCCTGGGCGGCAACTGCCGGAGCGACAGCCAGCGCCGTCAGCGCTGTCGCCAGCCGTAGTTTCGTTGCAATCGAACGCAGTGCGCACAGCGAACCGGAATTTGCCCGAACCATGATCAATACCCCCTTGCTGTTGCAGCCTCCGGGTCGATAATATTCAAGTTTATCAGAGACCTGAAGAATGCAGCGGTCACTCCCTTGCCAATGCGGAAGGCCGCCTTTTTCCGCGCCTTCCTCCGTATGACAGGCAGATAACAGCGCCATGCGCGCGCCCTGTCAATCGTGAATGCGCGCCAAGCGCACGTTGGCACGCTATGCGAACAGATTCCTTGGCAGGTGTGGCGAATTTGCTATCGTGGTGCCGTGACACCGCCAACCGCCCCTCCTCCAGACCCCAATCCGCCAGACAGACGCGCTCTGCAGGATTGGCAGCGTTTCTGGCAGGATGCCGGCATCGATGGTTGCACGGCAACGTTGCCGCCGGCGGTGGCGGCCAGCATATCCGGCGGCTGGCAGGCCCTGCTATCGTGCGTGCCGCCCTCCATGCGGCTGCTGGATGTTGCCTGCGGTCGCGGCGCCATCCTGGCACTGGCCCGGGCGCAGGGCTTCACCGAAGTCTGCGGCGTTGACCTGGTGGCAATTGACAGCGCCGATCCGGCGATCACCGGCGGCGTTGATGCGGCGCAGCTGCCGTTTGCCGATCAGAGCTTCGACATCGTGACCAGCCAGTTCGGCATCGAATATGCCGGCCTGGCTGCGGCCGGGCTGGAAGCGGCCCGGGTGGCGCGCCAGCATCTGTGGCTGCTGCTGCATGCCGCCGAAGGCCCGATTGCCGCCCAGGCCCGCGAACAACTGGATCAGCTGGGCTGGCTGCGCGACGCGGAAGGCGCATTCGCACTGATCCGCGCGCACGCCAGCGCCCCCGACGCGCCCACCTCTGCCCGCCTGCACACCCTGCGCGTCCGGCTGGTGGCACGGGCGGAAACCGCGGCGAACACCACGCTGCTCGAAGGCCTGTGGCATAACATCGGCGACATACTGAACGGCGACGCCAACCGGGCGGCGGGCATGGTCAGCGAGCTGGAAGCCTATGCCACCCGCCTGACCACGATGGCCGCAGCGGCACCCACGGCCGACGAGACGCAGCAGCTGCGCGCCAGCCTGGAAGGCCAAGGCTGGCAGGTGGAGATCCGCAACGAAGGCCAGCAGCCGGTGGCGCGCTGGTTGCTGGCCGCGCGCCGCTGAAAAGGAGACCGAGATGACCCGCTTCCCCCATGCCCTGTTTGCCAGCGCCGTCGTGCTGGCTGCGCCCGCATTTGCCAGCGACTATGCCCAGCTGGCCGGCCTGCACAAGGAATGGCGGGCGTTTCAGGCCGGGCCGATAACCGAGGGCGTGCCGGATTTCACCACTGCGGCCAACCAACGCCGCGCCGATGGGCTGAAGCAGTTTCAGGCCCGCCTCGCCGCGATGGACATCGCCGGGTGGAGCATCGCGCAGAAGGTTGATTACAACCTGGTGCGCGCCGAGATGAACGGACTGGATTTCGATCTAAGGGTCGCAAAGCCCTGGCAGCGCGATCCGGCCTGGTATGTTTCGGTGTGGGACTCGCAGGCCGATACGCCGGCGCATGAAGGCCCGGTGCATCCGCTGCCGGTGGACCTGTGGACCTATCGCTTCCCGCTGGACGCCGTGCAGAGCGCCAAGCTGACCGGCGAACTGGCCCATATTCCCGGCCTGCTGAATCAGGCGCGCGGCAACCTCACCGGCAATGCCCGCGATTTGTGGAAGGCCAGCCGGCGCAACATTCAGGGCCAGGTGACGGCGTTGACGGCACTGGCCGCCAAGGTTCCACCGGGCGACCGCAAGTTGCAGGCCGCCATTGCCGCCGCACGAGCCGCCACCATCGACTATCTGGCGTGGGTCGATGCCCAGGCGCCGACCAAGACCGGGCCATCGGGCGTCGGCAAGGAAGCCTACAGCTGGTTTCTGAAGAACGTGCAGCTTTCCCCCAACAGCTGGGAAGATGAAGTCGCCATCTTGCACCGCGAACTGGGCCGCGCCCATGCCGCACTGCGGCTGGAGGAGCATCGCAACCGGGCGCTGCCGCCACTGGTGGGGGCGCAATCGGCGGCCGAATATGACGCATTGCAGAAACGCAGTGTCGACGAGTTCGTGGCGTTTGTCGGCAACAAGGAGGTGCTGACTGTCGAGGATTACATGATCCCAGCCCTCATGGAGCAGGCCGGCACCTACAAGCCACCGGAGCAACAGGACTTCTTCCAGATCGTGAAGACCCGCGCGCCCAAGACGCTCTACACCCATTTCTATCACTGGTGGGATCTGGCCCGCGAAGCCAAGCGCCCCAATGCCTCCCCGATCCGGCGTGAACCCTTGCTCTACAATATCTGGCTGAGCAGAGCCGAAGGTCAGGCCACCGCCTTTGAAGAAGCCATGCTGCACGCCGGGCTGTTCGACGATGCACCGCGGGCGCGTGAACTGGTGTGGATCATGCAGGCCCAGCGCGCCGCGCGCGGCCTCGCCTCGCTCTATGCCCAGGCCAATATCATCGATCTGGATGCCGCGATGAAGATGCAGGTGGAGCGCACGCCCAACGGTTACATGTCGCCCACGCTGCCGCTGCTGGCGGGGGAACAGCAGACCTATCTGCGCCTGCCCGGCTATGGCCCCAGCTACATCACCGGCAAGGCCATGGTGGAAAAGCTCTTCGCCGAACTGGCGGAGAAGCGTGGGAAGGACTTCCGGGTGAAGGACTTCTACGATGAATTCAACCGCTTCGGCATGATCCCGGTGCCACTGATCCGCTGGGAATGGCTGGGCGCCGATGATGAAGCGAAAGCGATGGGCCTCAGGATGTAAGCCCACATTCCTGCGCCACCCACTGCGCAACCTGCGCGTGGGTGGCGAACCACACCTGGCCTTTCGCGCGCTCGATCAATGCCTCCAGCAGCCAGATGCGACTGCGATAGCCGATCACGAACGGGTGCATGACCAGCTGGAACAGGCCGCCTTCCGCAATGGCGGCATCCAGTTCGCGCGCGAAGATGGCAAACACCTCGTCGGGCGTCGCATAGGGCCGCGTTGCCGGATTGCGGTTGAACATCAGGTAGACGGCATCATCGCGCAGCCATTCCACCGGGATTTCCACCACCCCGCTGGGCTGCCCATCGAGCAGCAGTTCATAGGGCGCTTCATCGGCCATCAGCGAGCTGTCGTAGGTGAAGCCGAGGTCAGCGACGATGCGGCAGGTGTGGGGTGACAGATCCCAATTGGCCGAGCGAAAACCAACCGGCCGCTCCCCGATCAACGGCGTCAGCACGTCGATGGATCGCTGCACCAGATCGCGCTCCGTCGCTTCATCGAGCAAGCTGTTGTTCTCGTGCAGCCAGCCGTGGACGCCCACTTCATGCCCGGCGCCCACGATGCGCCGCGTCTCGTCGGGATCAAGACGGGCGCACATGGCCGGCATGAAGAAACTGGCCGGCACATCATGGCGCCCCAGCACATCCAGAATGCGCGGCACGCCCACCCGCCGGCCATATTCGCCCCAGGCCAGTCGCCCGATGGCGCGGCCGCCGCCGCCCAGTTCGAACGTTTCATGATCACAATCGAACGACAGCGCCACCGCCGCCCGGGCGCCGCCGGGCCAGTGCGGTGGCGCCAGCGACCGCCCGGCGCGCACCCGGCCCAGCAGGGCGCGCACCTCGTCTTCCGCCATCATCCAGGGCTGTTCCGCCATCAAATCCCCCTGCTTCCGCTCTGGTACAAGATGTTCGCCTGTTATACGCTTGTTCGCAAAACAGCATAGGGGCGATGATATGCGGCACTGGATGAGCGCGCTGGCGGTGGTGTCAGTGATGGCAGCGGCTCCGGCGATGGCTGCCACCCACGCCGATCTTGTCCGCCTCTACGATGGCTTCCGCACGGCCGTCGAAATGCCGGTGAAGAACGGCGTGCCGGATCATGGCGACGCCGCGATGGCCGCCCGGGCCGCCACGGCTGACAAGATGGTGGCCGATCTGCTGGCCATCGACAGCGCCGCCTGGCCAGTGGCCCAGCGCGCCGATCACCTGCTGGTGCTGTCCGAAGCGCGCAGCGTGCAGTTCCAGCACAAGGTGCTGCGCCAGTGGCAGCGTGATCCAAGCTGGTGGTCCACGCTCGACATCGGCTGGGGCCCCAAGATCAACACCGCCTTCGAGCTGCCGGAACTGCCCTTGAAGTCGCCCGCCGAACGCACCGCGCTGGCCGCCAGACTGGCCGCGGTACCGGCCACGCTGGCCGCCGCCCGCACCAGCCTCACCGATCTGCGCCGCGATCTGCAGACGCTGGGCGTGGCGCATCACGCCATCGAAGCGCGGCTTTACACGCGCATGGCCGGCGATCTGGCCAAGGCCGGCGAACGCGGCTTGGCCAAGCAGGCCGAGGCCGCCGCTGCCGCCAGCCGCAATTTCGGCACCTGGCTGGCGGCCCAACCGGTGACCGCGCCATCGGGCGTCGGGCAGCCGGCCTATGAATGGTATCTGCGCTATGTGCTGCTCTACCCCTTCAGCTTTGCCGACATGAAGGCGATCGGGGAGCGGGAATGGGAACGCACCATGTCGTTCCTGAAGATGGAGGAGCATGAACATCGCGACTCGCCGATGCTGCCCACCGTCACCGATCTGGCCGGTTTCGAGGCGCTGCGCCGCCAATCCGATATCGAACTGCTGGCCTTCCTGAAGGACCGCCGCATCATGACGGTGCCGGACTGGCTGACCGTGCCGTCGCCCGAAGGGCCGTACGTGATGCCGATGAACCGTGATCCGGCGGCGCCGGGACTGTTCACGCCGGAAGGGCGCAATTTCTTCCGCGAAGCCGAAGACCGTGATCCGCGCACACTGCGCGCCCACAATCTGCCCGGCCATATCTTTGATTCCGCGTATCGCCGGCGCGACACGCGCCCCATCCGCCGCGACCCGCGGCTGAACTTCACCGATTCCCAGCGGTTTGAAGGCTGGGCCTTCTATCTGGAAGAGATGGTGGTGCAGGCCGGCTGGCTCGACGACAAGCCCAAGGCCCGCGAAATCCACTATATCCTTATGACCAACCGCGCGGCGCGGCTGCTGCCGGAACTGAAGCTGCACGCCAATGAATGGGATTTCGATCAGGCGCTGACCTCGCTCACCACCCGCACGCCCTGGTGGATGGAAAAGACCGACGACACCGCATTGTATGACATGGCGCTGTATCTGCGGCAGCCGGGGCTGGGCCTGAATTACTATTTCGGCAAGATCCAGCTGGAACAGCTGCTGGCCGAAGTGGCGCTGAAGGAAGGCCGCAGTTTCGATCTGATGCGCTTCCACGATCGCTTCATCGCCAGCGGCATCGCGCCGATCACGCTGACCCGCTGGGAAATGACCGGCAATGACGATCAGGTGCGCGGGATGTGGCAGGCCCCGCCGATCCCGTGAGGGCTAGCGCGCCGCCGGTTCGAACTTGCGGCGTTGCAGCCAGAAGCCCAGGCCTTGCGGCAGCGTGGCGTTCGGATCGGGATGGCCAAGTTCAATCGCGGCGCGAGTGACGAAATTGGCGTCTGCCAGCAGCTGCCGGCCAACGGCGACCAGATCGGCCTGCCCGTTCGCGATGATGGCATTGGCCAGCGTCCCGTCCATGATGAGGCCAACTGCCATGGTCTTGATGCCGGCTTCGCGGCCGATCTGATCGGCATAAGGCACCAGATAGCCCGGCGACGGCGGGCGCGACGCCACGCCGGACGGGCCAGAAACGCCGCCGGTGGAGCAATCGACGATATCAACGCCGGCTGCGTGCAACTGGCGGGCCAGCACCACATTGTCGGCCACCTCGATCCCGCCGGGCACGCCATCGACGGACGACAGGCGGTAGAAGACGGGCATGCTCTCCGGAACGGCCGCGCGCACGGCCCTTGCCACTTCGACGGCGAAGCGGAAGCGATGATCGCCGCCCCAATCATCGTCACGCGTGTTGCTGATCGGCGAAACGAAGCTGTTCACCAGATAGCCGTGGGCGCCGTGGATCTCGACAAAATCAAAGCCCGCCGCCACCGCGCGCCTTGCTGCATCGGCAAAGCCCTTGATGGTGCGGGCGATGCCCGCCTCATCCAGCGCCTGCGGGGTCTGCCAGCCGGCACCAAAGGCGATGGCGCTGGGGGCGACGCTGGTCCAGGCGCGCGGATCGTCATTGGCCAGAGGCTGCGCGCCTTCGAACGGGGTGGCAGCAGAGGCCTTGCGCCCGGCATGCGCCAGTTGGATGCCAACCGGCGTGCCTTCCTCGTGATAGGTGGCAACAATTTCTTGCAGTCCCGGCACATGATCATCAGACCAGATGCCAAGGCAGCCCGGTGTGATCCGGCCTTCCCGCAGCACCGCCGTGGCTTCCAGCATCGCACCGCCCAGGCCGCCCAGCGCCAGCCGGCCATGATGGCTGCGATGCCAGCGGCCAGCAAAGCCATCCACCGCCCGATACTGGCACATGGGCGACAGCATCACGCGGTTGCGGAAGGTCAGCCCGCGAATGGTCAGCGGGGTAAAGAGCGGAATGTCGGTCATTTCAGGCGCCCATAATCAGGCAGCATGCTTGCGGCTGTCGGCCGTGCGGCTGTCGATATCCGCCACAGCCGCGTCGATCTCGTCGAACACGGCCAGAATCTGCTTCAGCTTGGTGCGGCCTTCATCGCCCAGGCTGGCGAACTTGGTCAGCGGTGCCCGCACGTCGCCCACCGGATAGCCGCGCGCGCCGGCCAGCGCCTTGGAATAGCATTGATGGCCATAGGTCGGGTGGCCTTCGGCGATGATCTTGTCGAACTTGTGCACCAGCGCCTGGATGTGCGCCGCGTCGTTGATGCGGCCTTCGACCAGCAGATCCCACATCCGCCGCGTGGCATA
>JAIXQM010000060.1 GCA_027485735.1 Sphingomonadales bacterium
CGATCATGATCTGGGCCGGATGTGCCCGCCAGATGCGCCGCACCAGGGGTTTGTGCTGGAAGTGGAACCGCTGGAGAATGTCTGGCTGGGCGATATCCTGAAAGAGGCCAATGATGGCGACAACCGCCCGATCATCGTGCTCGATCAGGTAACCGATCCGCACAATGTCGGCGCCCTCATGCGCTCCGCCCTGGCCTTCAACGCCCGCGCCATCGTCACGCAGGATCGCCACAGCCCAGCCGAATCAGGCGTACTCGCCCGCAGCGCCAGCGGCGCGCTGGAAGCCTTGCCGTGGGTCCGCACTGTCAACCTGGCCCGCGCGCTGGGTGAAATCGGCGATGCCGGCTTCTGGCGCATCGCGCTGGATGGCAACGCGCCCGACACGTTGGAATCAGCGTTGGGCAAAAGCCAGCCGGCGCTGGTGCTGGGCAGTGAAGGCGAAGGCCTGCGCCACCTGACGATCGAAAATTGCGACCAGCTTGCCCGGCTGCCGATCACCGGCGTTGAAAGCCTGAACGTGTCCAACGCCGGCGCCATCGCGCTCTATGCCTGCGCCCGGCGGGGGCTGTGAGGGCGCGCGCGCCGCGCCAGACAGGCTGACCAAAAAGCAGCGCGGCGTGGCCAGTTGGGCCACGCCGCGCGCTTTTGATCCTGGCAAACGCGTCAGAACTGGACGCGGGCACCGAACCGGAACACGCGGCCAAGCGCGTTGCCGATGAACGGATCGTAGGACGGCTCCAGACGCGAAGCGGGCGGATCGGCGTCGGTGAAATTCTCGACCGAGAATTGCAGCTGCGTCTTCACACCGGCAATCGGCGGCAGATCATATTGCAGGTGGAAGTCATGCTGCGTGAAGCTCTTGACTTCGCGGCCAAAGTTGACCGGGCCAAAGCTGGTCGCGGTGCAGTTGGTCAGCCCGACGCAACGATCATCGGTGACGCCAGCAACATAGCGCACCTGGTAGCGGGCGTTGATGCCGCTGATGTTGTAGTTGATCCAGGCATTGCCGCGGAACGGCGAGATGGTGAGCGGATCACGGAAATAGTTGGTGAAGCCCTTGGCCTGATAACCAGCCTGCACCAGCTGCCCGCGGAAGATGAAATCTTCAAACGTGTAATCCAGCACGAAGCTGCCCTGGCCGCCGATGTTCAGCTTCCCGCCCAGAACATCGACATTGTAATCCACCGCCACGTCGATCCCGCTGGTCTTGATGCCAGGGCCGTTCACCCAGTCGGTGCGGACGCGGCTGATGTCAAAGCCAGTCGTCGTGCCCTGCACGCAGCCACCGCCCTGGAAGGTGACCAGGTTGGCAAAGATGCTGCTGCAATTGGCGAACCTTGTGCCGTTGGCCGCCACGGCGCCGCTGGCCACGCTGGTGGCGATGGCCTGGGCCGGGGTGGTGGTGATGCGGTCGTTGAAGTCAAAGCTCCAGTAATCGACCGAAACGGTGAGGCCGCCGGTGGAGACCACTGCCCCCACGTTGTAGGTGAAGGCGGTTTCGGGACCCAGATCATTGGGGTTGCCGAAGATATCGACCGACTTGAAGTTGTTGGCCGCCGCCTGGATGCCAGCCAAGCTCGTGATCTGGTTGCGGGCCACCTGGTTGGCCTGCGGGCCACGGAAGGTGGTGCCCGCCGAACCGCGCAGCACCAGCCAGTCGGTCGGGCTCCAGCGCACCGTGCCCTTGGGGTTGAACGTGGAGCCGACCGAGCCGCCATAATCTTCGAAGCGGGCAGCGCCGGTGACTTCCAGCGTGGTGGTGATCGGGATCTTCACTTCGGCAAAGATCGCCTTCACGTTCTGCGTCTGGCGTTCAAAGCGCGTGCCGCCCAGGAAGATGAATGGGCCAACGCCTTCGATCGGGGTGCCCACGCACCCGCGATCGCCTTCGCGGAAGCAGGGGTTCACGTCGAGATCGGATTCGGCGTTGATCGGACGGCTCGACCAGCCGTTGCCACGATACTGCGCGCCAAAGGCATAGGCGATCGGCCCGCCGCCCAGATCAATCCCGGTTTCACCCGAGAAGATCAGATCGACAACCGTCTGCTCTTCCACCTGGAAGGTGCCGTTCCTCACATGCACCCAATTGACCAGTTCTGGCGTGTTCGACGCACCCGGCACGAAATTGGGATTGGTCAGGCCCTGGATGGAGATAGGCTGGGCGGCGTTCAGGAATGGATTGAACCATTGGCAACCGTTCTGGCCCGCAACACCAAGGGCGCGATTGCAGTTCGGCCCGCCAAAACCATTGAGGGCATCCTGCAATCGCGAACCGATCATATCGGGCACTGAGGTCCGGCGTTCCGACCGCCACCAGGTGCCATAGAGCTGGCCGCGGAACGAATCGGAAAATTCATGTTCGATACCGCCCGATGCGCGATAGGACTTGTTGTTGGCCTGGCCAACGCCAGCGCCGCGATTGGGATCGGCGGGATTGCCCAGCCAACCGAACGGGCGCCAGAACACCGCCGTCACCGCTGCCAGCGGCCGCTCCGCCGTGGAGGGTGCGAGGCCACTCTGCGCCAGGAAGGCCGGAACGCCCGGGTTGTTGGGGCTCACCGTGAACGCGTTGGCCGAACCGGAACCGCGCGGACCCTGCGTGGGCGGGAATGAAGGGGAATAGCCCAGTGAATTCAGGTCAGTCTGGGCATAGGTGAATTCCAGATGGACCTTGGTGCGGTCCGTCAGATCGACATCGGCCTGCAGATAGCCCTGATAACGATCTTCCTCTTCGATGATGTTGTTCCACGGGATGAAGCTGAACCGGCACAGCGCGCCGTCATTGACCCCGCCAACGGCCGCGCAACCGGCGTTGCCGCCGTCACGGGCGGTCTGCGTCTGGATCGCGCCATTGTTGAGATACGATGCGGCAAACAGGCCCGGCGTGGACAGCGCCGACCAGCCCGACGGGTTGACGGCATAGGGGGTACGGCTGAATTCGCGGGCATAGTTAGGCAGCGCCGAGCGGTGCTGCCAGCCGAAGCCGGCCATCAGGTTGACCTTGCCGAAGGTCTTGCCGACCAGGATCGAGCCGGTCCAGTTGTCGCTCGAACCCTTGATCGCATCCAGGTCGCCCTGAATGATCACACCGTTGAAATTGCGGCGGGTGACGAAGTTGGCGACGCCGGCGATGGCATCGGAACCATAAGTGGCGGCCGCGCCATCCTTCAGCACTTCGATGTTCTGCAAGGCAAAGATCGGAATGAGGTTGGTATCGATGAAGCCATCGCCCGGCGCCAGCACGGTGCGGCGGCCGTTGAACAGCACCAGCGTGCGGGTGGGGCCAAGGCCGCGCAGGTTCAGCGAGCCATTGCCCTGGAAGCCTTGCGATGCGGTGGAATATTGGTTGGAATCGCCCAGCGTGGCGCCCACCGAAGGCAGCTGCTTGATGAATTCCAGCGGTGAGGAGACGCCCTGCTTGTTGAGATCATCGGCGGTGAACACATCAACCGGCATCGCCGCATCTTCGCGGGTACCGCGAATGAAGCTGCCGGTAACGATGATTTCGCTTTCAACAGCCTCGGTATCGGCGGCTGCCTGAGGCGCCGCCTGTGCGAAGACCGGGCTACCGATAACTGCAATCGTGGAAAACAAGGCTACAGCCGCGCAGCTGTTGCGAAGGCACATCACCCCCATCAATCTTCTCCCCAAAATGGCCATCGCCCAGCCTTGGCTCCAACCATGGAGTGGTCCGGGTCGTGACACATGGAGAGTGTTTAACCTTTGCTTGTCGCCGTCAAGAGGCGGCAAGCAAAGGCAAAAGCTGTCTGCACAACAGCAGTGTCTCTGCTGCAACAGTCCAAAGGACTGCTTCAGCCCGCACCGTTGCCACTACTTGGCAATAGTGCTGATAATTCAATAACTTTCGGTTTCGTATACGCGGCTGATGTCGCCGCCCCATGACCCGTTGTAGAGCGCCATCAGCCGATCGGCCGTGGTCATGCCACTGGCGACAATCTCGCGCAGCGGGTTGAGGAAGCCCTGTTCGGTATCGCCGGCGTTATTCAACCGGGCGCGGGCGGCAAGTCCAGCATCTGAGATCTTCAGCACTTCAGCCGCCAGATCCTTCAGGGTACCACCATTTGGACTGGCCGCGCCCAGCGCCAGCGCCGGCACTTCGCGGCGCAGGCGATCATGATCCTCCGGCGTCCAGTGCTTGACCAGGTCCCACGCTGCATCCAGCGCCGTCTGATCATAGAGCAGGCCGACCCACAGCGCCGGCAATGCGCAGATGCGATCCCAGCGCCCGCCATCGGCGCCGCGCATTTCCAGATAGCCCTTCATCCGCACTTCCGGGAACGCAGTGGACAGATGATCCTTCCAGTCACCCAGCCGCGGCTTTTCACCCGGCAGCACCGACAATTTGCCGGCGAGGAAATCGCGGAACGACAGGCCGGCCGCGTCAATATACTTGCCATCGCGATAGACGAAGTACATCGGCACATCGAGCGCGTAATCGGTATAATGTTCGTACCCGAAGCCATCTTCGAACACGAAGGGCAGGATGCCGGTGCGGGCCGGATCGGTGTCGGTCCAGATATGGCTGCGGAACGATTTGAAGCCGTTGGGCTTGCCTTCCGTGAAGGGCGAATTGGCGAACAATGCGGTGGCGATCGGCTGCAGCGCCAGGCTCACCCGGAATTTCTGCGCCATGTCGGCTTCGCTGCCATAATCTAGGTTGGTCTGGATGGTGCAGGTGCGCAGCATCATGTCGAGGCCAAGGCTGCCAACACGCGGCATGTGGCGCAGCATGATGTCATACCGGCCCTTGGGCATGATCGGCAGTTCGGCGCGCGTCTTGTCGGGCCAGAAGCCCAGGCCAAGGAAACCCAGGCCCAGTTCGGCGCCCAGCTCGCGGCATTGTTTCAGGTGGCGGTTTGATTCCGCACAGGTCTGGTGCAGATTTTCCAGCGGGGCGCCCGACAGTTCGAACTGGCCGGCCGGTTCCAGGCTGATGTTGCCGTCAGCGCCCTTGAGCGCGATCACGTTCCCGCCTTCCAGGATCGGCTCCCAGCCATAGCGCGTCATCGCCATCAACAGGTCGCGGATGCCGCCGGGTTCACTGTAAGACGGCGCGCGATGATCTTCGGTGCGGTAAACGAATTTCTCGTGCTCGGTACCGATGCGCCAGGCGTCGCGGGGCTTGGCGCCGGCGTCGAACACCGAAACCAACTGGTCGCGCGATTCGATGATCATGTCATCGCCGGCGGAAGTCACCTTGTTGCTCATGCCTTGCGCCTTAACGCCGTTGCCACGTTGGCGCAATGAAGCGGCCCTGTTGCGATTTCATTGCAGCGTTCGGATTATCAGGCCGGGCACTCATCGTGGCGAAGGTGTCATTCTGCCCCTTGCCATCATGTCATGTTTGCCCACATTGGCCGCCATGAGAGTTGCGACTTTGTTGATTCTGGCGCTGCTGCCGCTCACCGCCTGTGGCGTGGAGCAGAGCCAGCCTGCGCCAGTGAAGGCCGATGACCGTTGGGGCCATCTGCCGCCCGATCCGGAACGGCCGCAACAGGCCGAAAGCGCCAGGCCGCCACGCGGCTGATCCCACTGCAAAGCGGCAGGATTGCGCTGCAGCGCTGATCTGGCATCCTCCCCGCCTTTCGCAGGAGGAATTGGCCATGCATGATCTCGTGATCCGCGGCGGCACCATCGTTGATGGCAGCGGCAATCCACGCTTCACAGGCGATATCGCCATCGATGGCGGGCGCATTACGGCGGTGGGCACCATCACCGCGCCGGGGCGCGAGGAGATTGATGCCAAGGGGCTGATCGTCACGCCCGGCTTTGTCGATATCCACACCCATTATGACGGCCAGGCGACCTGGGATTCGGAAATGGCGCCCTCATCCTGGCACGGGGTCACCACCGTGGTGATGGGCAATTGCGGTGTCGGCTTTGCGCCGGCCAAGCCCGACAAGCACCAATGGCTTATCGGCCTGATGGAAGGGGTGGAGGATATCCCCGGCACGGCACTGGCCGAAGGTATGACCTGGGACTGGGAGACATTCCCCGAATATCTTACCGCGCTGGAAAAGCGGCAACGCACCATCGATGTTGCCACCCATGTGCCGCACGGCGCCGTGCGCGCCTATGTGATGGGCGAGCGCGGTGCCCGCAACGAAAAGCCGACCGCAGACGACATTGCGAAGATGGCCGAAATCGTTGCCGATGGCGTGCAGGCCGGTGCACTGGGTTTCTCGACCAGCCGCACCATCCTGCACAAGAGCATCGATGGCGAACTGGTGCCCGGCACCACCGCCGAGAAGGACGAGTTGATCGCCATTGGCCGCGCCATGGGCAAGGTGGGCCACGGCGTGTTCGAAATGGCCAGCGACCTGCGCCGCGAATGGGATGAATTCGGCTGGATGGCCGAAATGAGCCGCGAGACCGGCCTGCCGGTTACCTTCGCCATGCTGCAGTCCATCGCCAAGGAATTGCCCTGGGAAGAGCAGATGAGCGAAACCGCGCGCGCCAATGCAAATGGCGCCAACATCGTCGCCCAGATCGCCATTCGCGGCAACGGCATCTTGATGGCGTGGCGCGGCACCGTGCACCCGTTCAAGTTCCGGCCCAGCTGGCAGGCCATCGAGGCGCTGCCGTGGGACGAGCAGTGGCAGCATCTGCGCGATCCGGCGTTCAAGGAAAAGCTGTTGGCCGAAGACAATGTCTGGCCCGAAACCGATGTGCTGCCGCTCCTGATGGCGGTCGCGATGGGCTGGCAGCTGCAGTTCGAAATGACGGAAGACTTCAACTACGAGCCGACGCAAGCCGAAACCATCTTTGCGATGGCCAGGGCCGCCGGCAAGGACCCGGCTGAATATGCCTATGACCTGCTCAGCCGCGATGAAGGCAAGGGCTTCATCTATTTCCCCATCCTCAATTACGCCGATGGCAACCTCGATTTCGTCAAGGGCCTGCTGCACCGGGACGACGTGGTGATCTCGCTGTCCGACGGCGGCGCCCATTGCGGCACCATCTGCGATGCCGCCAGCCCGACCTATCTGCTGCAACACTGGGTGCGTGACCGCTCGCGCGGCACGGTCACCCTGGAAAACGCCATCCGCCGCCAGTGCCACGACACGGCGAAGCTGTATGGCCTGAATGATCGCGGCGTCATCGCACCGGGATACCTCGCCGATTTCAACATCATCGATCTGGATCGGCTGCAACTGGGCAAGCCGTGGCTGGCCTTCGATCTGCCGGCCGGCGGCAAGCGCTTGCTGCAGAAGGCCGATGGTTATGTGTGCACGATCAAGAATGGCGAGGTGACGTTCCGCAACGGCCAGATGACCGGCGCCCTGCCCGGTGGCCTGATCCGCGGCCCGCAGGCGGCGCCCGCCACCGCGGCGCTGGCGGCCGAATGATCCGCGCTGTCGCCGCCGCCCTGCTGCTGACCACGGCGGCGACCGCCCAGGAAGCGCCTCCCGGGGCCTTTGCGGAAAGCCGCGCTCTGCCCGGCCTCACCGCGCCGGGCGAGATCATCATCGATCGCGCCGGCATTCCGCACATCTATGCCGCCAATGCCCGCGATGGCTTTTTCCTGCAGGGCTATGCCGTGGCGCGGGATCGGCTGTGGCAGATTGATCTGTGGCGCAAACGTGGTCTGGGGCGGCTCTCGGCCAGTTTCGGCGCGCAGTTCGTCGCGCAGGACCGCGCCGCGCGGCTGCTGCTCTATCGCGGCGAGATGGCGGCCGAATGGGCAGCCTATCCGTCGCAAGCCAAGGTCTGGACCGAGGGGTTCGCCGCCGGCATCAACGCCTATGTTGCCGATGTGGAGACCGGCCGCGCGCCGCTGCCCATCGAGTTCAGCGCCACCAACACCAGGCCGGAACGCTGGCAGGCCGACGACGTGGTGCGCATCCGTTCCAACGCACTGGCCAGCAACCTGACCAGCGAAGTCGTTCGCGCCCGCGCCCTGTGCGGCGGCGACCTCAAATATGAAACGCTACGCCGCGAGCTGGCGCCAGCGCACACGGTGAGCATACCCAAAGGGCTCGACCCGTGCAGCATCCCGGCCGACGTGCTTGATGATTATGCGCTCGGCACCGGCGATGTGCGCTTTGATGGCCAAAAGATCGTGGTGGCCAGCCTCGATCCCGACATCCAGGAGGGCAGCAACAACTGGGTGATCGGCGCTGCCAGGTCTGCTACCGGCCGTCCGATATTGGCCAATGATCCGCACCGCGCCCATGCCGTGCCCAATCTGCGTTACCTGTCCCACATCGACACGCCGGAACTGAAGATCGCCGGATCGGGCGAGCCGGCGCTGCCCGGGATCAGCTTTGGCCACAACGAGGATGTGGCCTGGGCGATCACCATCTTCGCCATCGATCAGCAGGATCTGGTGGTGAACCCCAAGGCGACGAAACTCACCGAAGTGCGCGAGACCATCGAGGTGAAGGGCGAAGCACCGCGCGAAGTGGTGCTGAAGTTCACCGACGACGGCCCGATCATCCACGAAGATCCCACGTCGGGCCGCAGTTTCGCCCTGCGCGCCACCTGGACCAAGCCCGGCGCGTCTGCCTATTTCAACGCCAGCTGGGCGTGGACGGCAAAGACTTGGGATGATTTCCTTGTCGCCCGCGATCATTGGGGGGCGCCGCCGCTCAATCTGCTGTTTGCCAATCGCGCCGGCGATATCGGCTGGGCGCCGGGCGGTTTCGTGCCGGTGCGCGCGACCGGTGATGGCCTGCTGCCGGTGCCCCCCGGCAAGGCCCACCGCTGGACCGGGCTGCTCGATGCGAAACTGATGCCGGTGAAGCACAACCCGGCCGATGGCTGGATCGCCACCGCCAACGAAATGAACATTCCGGCCGGCTATCCGCACATGCTCGGCCTTGAATGGGCCGACCGCAGCCGCATCACCCGCATTTCCGAAGTGATCGGATCGAAACCGAAATTCGGCCTCACCGATGCGATGGCACTGCAGAA
>JAIXQM010000106.1 GCA_027485735.1 Sphingomonadales bacterium
CGGTGAGCACGTCGGCGATGCCAAGGCCCTGCCACGGCTTGTAGATATAGAGCTGGCGCAATTCCATCGCGCCGGGCGCGGGATCGGGCGCCGGCAGTTTCAGGCTGCTCACCTTGCAGAAGCCGATCGGCGTGCCGCCGGTCAGCGCAAAGCGCACGCTGATATCGGCATCGGCCAGTTCGGCAGCATAGGCTTCGTCGCTGCCCTGCTTGAGGAAGGTCGCCATATCCTCCAGCCTGTAGAGCGTGCCGAACGTGTCGATGAAGGTGGCGCGCGCAATGCCGCCCAGCACGGCACCATCGGCCGGCGTCGCATCGCGATAGCTGATCAAGGGATGGCTCATGACGGCCCCATGCCAAATCCGGCCGGCACTGGCCAGCCTGGCGCCGTGACGGCGATGGCCTGGAAGATGGCGCCCATCTGCTGCGGCGCGGTGAGCCGCAACAGTGCGGCGGTGATGCTGCCGGCTTCGTGCGGCGGCTTGCCCATCTTCAGCGCCTCGGCTCGCGCCGCGATGCCGAGCTCACCGAGCAACGCGCCCTGCGCCATCGGGCCATGAATGGCCAGGCCCCGATTGTGGGCAATGGCGGCAAGCGCGCTGAAATCGACATGCGCGGTCAGATCATGCGCGCCGGGATCATAAAAGGGGCTGACCTTTTCGCCGCGATGCACGGCCTGCAGCGTATCGAGCGGCACCTTCTCGATCACCTGCCCGCCATAGCCATAATCGATGATCAGCATGGCGCCGCCCTGGGCTGCGATGCGACCCGACAGATGCCCCATGATCGCCTGCGCCGCCTCGCTCCATTCGGCGTCAGGGCTGTCTGCGGGGAGCCATCGCGGCATGAACAGGCCATCATTAAAATCGACATGCAGTTCCTTGCCCGCCCGGCGCTGGCGGATCGGCAGCGCATCGAAAAATTCGTTGGCGACGATGATGAGCGGGCGGTCGTCGGGCAATTGATCCACCCGGTCGTGCCACTGCGCCGCCCAGCCCGCCAGCCGGGCCCGCTGGATGGAACGCAACGCCAGGCTGGTTTCAACCATGTGCAGCCCTGCGCTGCCAATGAAGCCTGGCAGCCAACCAAGCAGGCGCAGCGCATCAGCCATCAGGCTGCCATGGCCGGGGCCGAGTTCGGCAATGTGCAGCGGTGGTTTTTCGGCCCGCAGCCACAGATCGCCGATCCAGCCGCCGATCATCTCGCCGAACATCTGGCTGATTTCCGGCGCGGTGGTGAAATCGCGGCCCAGTGGATCTTCGCCGCCGTAATAGGCCGCGTTGCAGGCCGCCATCCACGCATCGAGGCGCAGCGGGCCTTCGGCAGCGATGCGGGCGCGCAGGGTTTCGGCGAGGCTCACGCCCATGTCTTCACTGGGAAACGGGCTTCCTGATCAGCGCCAGCACCAGCAGCAGCAAGCCAGCGGCGATCAGCGGCAGGGTGAGCGTCTGGCCCATGGTAAGGCCGGAATCGAGGATGCCGAGTTGGCGGTCCGGCTCACGATAATTCTCGACGATGTAACGCGACAGGCCATAGCCGATGCCGAACACGCCGGAGAGCAGGCCGGGCCGCAGCCGCGCCGGCGTGAACCAGAACAGCAGGGTAAGGATGAGGAACAGCACACCGCCTTCGAGGCCAGCTTCATACAGCTGGCTGGGGTGGCGCGGTTCCGGGCCGGCATCGGGGAAGATGATGCCCCAGTCCGTGCCGGTGGGGCGGCCCCACAGCTCGCCGTTGACGAAATTGGCCAAGCGCCCCAGCCCGAGACCCAGCGGCGTGACGGTGGCAACCAGATCGAGCAGCCGCAAGCCGCTGTATTTGGAGAACCAGCCGTGCAGGAAGCAGGCGGCGACCACCCCGAAACAGCCGCCGTGGAAGCTCATGCCGCCATCCCACAGCCGCAGGATTTCCATCGGATCGGCCATGTATTTGTCAGGGTTATAGAACAGCACATAGCCGAGCCGGCCGCCGCCGATGACGCCCAGCGTGGCCCAGGTGATATAATCATCCAGCTGTTTCTGGCTGAGCGGCGCGCCGGGCTGGCGGATCATCCGTGTCATCAGGAACCAGGCGCCGGCGATGCCGGTGATATAGGCCAGGCTGTACCAGCGCAGGGCAAATGGCCCCCATTCGGAGCCGGCCAGCGAGAATGCCGGGATGGTGAAGGCCTCGGGCCGCACCGGCAGCGTGGTGAAATCCACTGCGGCGGCGAAAAATTCGGTGAGCATCGTGCCTCTACATCATCTGCCAGCTTTGCTGGCGCAGCGCGGCGCACCATAAAGGCGGACAAGGATATTTCCAGTGGGAGAGGCAAGATGGCTGACCTTGAAACATTCCGCGCCGAAACGCGCGCCTGGCTGGAGGCGAACTGCCCGCCCGAAATGCGTGAGCCGATCCGCGATGATGACGATGTGTGCTGGGGCGGCCGCGGCGTAAAATTCAAGAACGAAGCGCAAAAACTGTGGCTTGAGCGCATGGGCGCCAAGGGCTGGACGGTGCCGGAATGGCCCAGCGCCTATGGTGGCGGCGGGCTTTCCCGCGAAGAAGCCAAGGTGCTTTCCGAGGAAATGCGCCGCATCAAGGCACGCTCGGCCTTGTCCAGCTTCGGCATCTGGATGCTCGGGCCGGCGCTGCTGAAATATGGCAATGAAGCCCAGAAGCTGGAGCATCTGCCCAAGATCGCCCGCGGCGAGATCCGCTGGTGCCAGGGCTATTCGGAACCGGGCGCCGGCTCCGACCTGGCCTCGCTGCGGACGTCCGCCGAAGACAAAGGCGACCATTATCTCGTCAACGGCTCCAAGGTGTGGACCTCTTACGCCGACAAGGCGGACTGGATCTTCTGCCTTGTCCGCACCGATCCGGCCGCGCCCAAGCATCTGGGCATCAGCTTCCTGCTGTTCGACATGGCCAGCGAAGGCGTGTCGACCAGCCCGATCAAGCTGATCTCCGGCTCCTCGCCCTTCTGCCAGACCTTCTTCGACAATGTGAAGGTGCCCAAGGATAATTTGATGGGCGTCCCCGGCAAGGGCTGGGACATCGCCAAATATCTGCTCACCCACGAGCGTGACATGATCGGCGGCTCGGACTCGACCGGCGGCGGCCAGCGTGACAGCGTGTCCAACATCGCCAAGCGCCTCATTGGCCTCGATGCCGCCATCCTCGCCGACACCGCGTTGCGCACCGACATCGCCCGCCACGAGATCAACGCGCTGGCGTTTGGCCTGACGATGGAGCGGGTGCTGGCCGAGACCAAGTCCGGCCAGGGCACCGGCGCGCTTTCGTCGATGCTGAAATACTACGGCACCGAACTGAACAAGGAGCGCATGGAACTGCTGATGTCGATTCGGGGCAGCGACGGCCTGGTGTGGGAAGGCGAGGAGAAGGGCGAAGGCGATCTTGCCCGATCCTGGCTGCGCAGCCGCGCCAACAGCATCGAAGGCGGCACCTCTGAAGTGCAGCTCAACATTATCGCCAAGCGCGTGCTCGACCTGCCGGGAGCCTGACCAATGCCGCTCATCCTCACTGGCGATCAGCAGATGATCCGCGACAGCGCGGAGGGTTTCTTCAAGGACGAAGCCCCCGTGTCGCAGCACCGCAGCCTGCGCGACAGCAAGAATCCCGAAGGCTTTTCCCGCAATGTGTGGACCAAGATGGCCGAGATGGGATTTGCCGGCGTGCTGGTGCCGGAAAGCCATGGCGGCGCCGACATGGGACATGTCGCGGCCGGCATTATTCTGGAGGCGATGGGCAAGAACCTCAGCGCCGCACCGATGCTCTCCACCGCCGTGCTGGGTGCCACGGCGCTGAAACAGGGCACGGCCGAGCAGCAGGCCAAATATCTGCCACTGATCGCGCAGGGCGCGCATCTGCTGGCGCTGGCCGCCGATGAAGCCGCCCGCCACAAGCCCAACCATGTGGCGACCACCGCCACCCCTTCGGGCAATGGCTTCAAGCTGAACGGCGTGAAGGGCTTCGTGCTTGATGGGGCGACCGCTGACACGCTGATCGTCGCGGCCCGAACGGGCGGCGAAACGGACGACAAGGCCGGCATCACGCTGTTCCTGGTCAATCCCAAGGCTGATGGCGTGAAGATCGACAAGCGTTCGATGGTGGATAGCCGTGGTGCGGCGCGCGTCACGCTGGCCGATGTGCAGGTCGACGGCGCCGACGTTCTTGGCGGCGTGGGCGAAGGCTATGCCATCCTCGAAAAGATGCTGGATGCCGGCCGCGCCTGCCTTGCCGCCGAAATGCTCGGCGTGTCGGGCACCAGCTTTACGATGACGGTGGACTATCTGAAGCAGCGTGAACAGTTCGGCCAGAAGATCGGCAGTTTCCAGGCGCTGCAGCACCGCGCCGCGCATCTGTTCTGCGAAGTGGAACTGGCGCGGTCCGCCACGCTGAAGGCGCTGCAGGCGCTGGACGAAGGCAGCGACCGTGCGCCGATGTATGTGAGCCTCGCCAAGGCCAAGGCCGGCGAGGTCGCGATCCTCGCCAGCAATGAAGGCGTGCAGATGCACGGCGGCATCGGCATGACCGACGAATATGACATCGGCTTCTTCATGAAACGCGCCCGCGCCGCCCAAGAGACATTTGGTGACGCCGCCTTCCACAGCGACCGGATTGCGCGGACGCTGGGTTATTGATGCCGCTGCCGGTGCTTGCACTTGCAAGCAACGCCCGGCATGACATGAAGAGACTGTAATGAGCCGCAGCCAGCGGCCGCACCAGCCTTGGGAGACTGACCTGTGACCAAATCCGCGCTTGATGCCGCTCTCGATCAGGTCGTTGCCGGCATCACGGCTCCCGGCGGTGCGCTGGGCGTGGGCACGGCCAACGTCCACGGCGTCTCGCTGCCGATATTCTCCGCCGCGCCGCCCACCATGCGCGAATATATGGCGATGTTCTTCACCGTGAACGGCTCCAAGGAGTTCCTGGTGTTCGGCGAGGAGCGCCTGACCTTTGCCGAGGTCTATGCCAGATCGCTGAAATTCGCCGCCATGCTGCAGCACCGCCAAGGCATCGCCAAGGGTGACCGCGTTGGCATCGCCATGCGCAACTATCCGGATTGGATCATCGCCTATGTCGCCTGTGCCCATATGGGCGCGGTGTGCATCCCGATGAACGCGTGGTGGACGGCCGAGGAAATGGCCTATGGCATCGAGGACAGCGGCGCCCGGCTGGTGATCGCCGACGAGGAACGCGGCCGCCGCCTCGCCACCCTGTCGTGCACGGCCAAGGTCATCACTGTGCGCACTTCGGGCGAAGTGGCCAGCCAGCTGGGTTTTGCCCGCTCCGAGGATGAACTGGCCGCCAGCCCCGACACCATGTGGTATCTTCCCGAATTGCTGCCCGAAGATGATTGCACGATCATGTATACTTCGGGCTCCACCGGCGCGCCCAAGGGAGCGGTGTCCACCCACCGCGCGCAGGTTTCGGCATCGATGAACTATCTGGTCACCGGCCTGGCGCTGCTGGAATTGTCGGCCCAGTCAGGCGCCGCGCCGGCGGATCAGCAGGTGATGCTGCTCAATGTGCCGCTGTTCCACATCACCGGCCTGGTGCCGGTGCTGCTGGTCAGCTTCGCCATCGGCCGCAAGATGATCATCATGCACAAATGGGATGCCGGCGAAGCGCTGCGGCTGATCGAGAAGGAGCGCTGCACCTATTTCGTCGGCGTGCCGACCATGAGCCTCGAACTCATGCAGCATCCGGATCGCCACAAATATGATCTGTCATCGCTGGTCGATATCGCCTCGGGCGGCGCGCCGCGTCCGCCGGAACATGTGGACCGGCTGGTGAAGGAATTCGAAGGCAAGCACCCCGTGCAGGGTTATGGCCTGACCGAAACCAACGGGGTGGGCGCCGGCAATATCCGCGAGAATTACCGCAACAAGCCCGCCTCCACCGGCCGCGCCGCGCCGCCGCTGATGGAATTGCGCATCGCCGATGGGGATGGCCCGGTGGGCGAGGCGCTGCCGGCCGGTGCGGTGGGTGAAGTCTGCCTGCGGTCGGTGTGCAACTGCCGCGGATACTGGAACAAGCCGGAAGCCACCGCCGCGGCGTTTGTTGGCGATGGCTGGTTCCGCAGCGGCGATCTGGGTTATCTGGATGACGAAGGCTATCTGTTCATCGTTGATCGCAAGAAGGACATCATCATCCGCGGCGGCGAGAATATCAGCTGCCAGGAAGTGGAATCGGCGATCTATGCCCACCCGGCGGTGGCCGAAGTGAGTGTGTTCGGCCTGCCCGATGAACGGCTGGGCGAGATCGTTGGCGCCGTTGTCTATGCCAAACCGGGCGAGCATCTCGATCCCGATGCGCTGATCGATTTCCTGAAAGCCGGGATGGCCGCCTACAAGATCCCGGCCAAGCTGTGGATGAGCGCCGATCAACTGCCGAAGCTCGGATCGGCCAAGATCGACAAGGTGACGCTGAGAAAGCAGTATCGTGCAGCGTGGGCCGCAAACGCAGCCTGAGTCGGGAGACGAGCAATGTTCAAGACCATGCTGGAAGGCACCAAGGACGATTGGATGCACATCGCTGGTGAGCATATGAAGCACCAGCAATCGGCCGCCGCCGATCAAATCATCGACTCGCTGAAACGCCTCGAAGCAATCGAGGTCGGCTTTGGCGCCAACCAGTTGGTCCACAGCCTGATGACCGCCACGCTGGCCCGCCGCGACGGCGCCAACGACGAGGAAGTCGTTGCCGCGCTCTGCCACGATATCGGCAAATTGTTCAGCATCCCCAACCACGGCGCCATCGCCGGTGAAATGCTGAAGCCCTATGTGGCCGACGACATCTACCACGCCATCGTCCACCACCAGGATTTCCAGGGCCGGTACTATTACGAGCACCTGGGCAAGGACCCCAACGCCCGCGAGAAATATCGCGGCGAACCCTGGTTCGACATGGCTGAAAAGATCGTCGACCGCTGGGACGCGCCGGCGTTTGATCCGGATTACGACGTGGACAGCCTCGAAAGCTTCGAACCGGAAATCCGCCGGGTGTTTGCTACGCCGAAGCGGGGCATCTAGGCCGCTGTTTCGGCGTCTTCGTCATCCTCTTCGGCCGTGCCGATCAGCGCACGCACCTGCACTTCATCCAATTCGCCGGCGATTTTCTGGAACTGCGGATCGCGCCAGGCCGCTTGCAGCGTTTCGGGCCCCTGGCCTTCGGCATCGATCAAACCGGGATCGGCCGTGATCGCCGCGGCGGCGCGCGGCCAGCGCAGTTCCAGGATGGTCCACAGCACGATCGCATCGAAATCGACCATGCGCCCTTCCAGCAGGCTGCGCGCCTGGGTCATGCCGATGGCGTTGACCAGCCGCTTCATGCCGCGCGGGTTGGGCTCGATATAGGAAACCCAGCGCAGCAGGCGATGCTCCACCACCTTGTCCGCCGCCGCGGTGGACAGGCGCGCCACGGCCTGGGCGCGCAGGGCCGGCCGCTGTTCCTCGGGTGCGGCGGCGATGGCGGCCTGGATCTCCTCATGGCGCACCGCTGTTTCAGGCAGACGCGCCTCTTCCGGCAGATCGGTTTCGGCGGCCCCCAGCAGCCGGCCAAGATAGGCGCGCTTCACCGCCACCGGCAGCGCCGGGATGGTGACAGAGACCTGGAACATCTTGTCCAGAAACAGATCGCCCACCGGCCGCGCCTTGTCGCCGCCGTCTTCAAACAGGCTGAAGCGCTGGGCAAAGCTGGCGGTGATCCAGTACCGATCGGCCACCGCCAGAAACACCACGGGCTGGCCGCGAAACAGGGTCTGGATGCCTTCCAGCAGGTCGGTCACGGTGCCGGCATCGCAGCGATCCAAATCGTCGAGCACAATCAGCACCGGGCACGGGCATTCCGTCACCAGCATGTCGAACAGGGTGATGAACGGCCGGAAACTGTCGGTACGCAGCGCATCAAAGTTTTCGGCGGCGCGCCGGCCGCCCAGCATCGGCGCGCGCAGGAAGCTGATCGCCACACCGGTGGCGGTGATGATGCCGCCCAATGTGCCCTGCCACTTTTCGATGACGCCGGTGATGGTGCTGCCGGCAAAGGCCGCCGCCGCCAGGGCCAGCAGGCCGCCGGCCACCATGTAGACATTCTCCACCGATGGCGACACCCAGGCCCAGCGCAGATCAAGCCAGCGCCGCCGCCACCACGGCAGCCGCTGATCGAGCGCGCGCTTGAATTCGGTCAGCATGTTCCACCACGGCGGCTTCACCCGCGCATTGCGCCAAGCGTTGAATTCCACCACCAGCCACGGCGGTTCTTGCGCCGTCAGCGTGTCTTCCAGGAAGCGCACGAGGCTGGATTTGCCCGATCCCCACGGCCCGTGCAGATGCACCATCACCGCCTTGGGCTGTGCACTTGCCGCCTCGTCCCGTTGCAATCGCACCAACCGCGCCGCCAACGCATCGGCCAGCGGCTTACGGCCGAGTTCATCAACCGTGGCCGGACTGTCAGACAGCAGGGGCGTGCGTTCGGCCGGAGGTGGCGGTGGCGCAGGGGACGGCCCTTCGGCCACCAGCGCCTGCCATGCCGCCACATCCTCACCCTTCAGCGGCGTGCGGCGGGTGCGCGCAACAATCAGAGCGCGCAATGCCGCCAGTCTCTCTGACGAGGGGTGGCCGCCATCCTTCAGCGGCGGCCATTGCGCCGTCTGGCACTCGGCCAGCGCAAACATCAGATGGCGCAGACCCAGCGGCTCCGGCTCGCCGCTCATGGTGAGATCGCGGATCTCCACGGCACGCGGCAGCACCTGGCCAACAACGGATCGTGACAGCACGGGCACAAAATTGGCCGTGTCCGGCTGCTGGCGCAGGGTGAAGGCCAGCCCTTCGTCTCTCGCCCAATCCTGCAGCCATGTGGCGGCAGATGCCACCCGGCCCGTGGTCTGCGCCGTGAGCAGCGCTGACACCAGCGCCTCGATATCGACCACCAGTTCCCTGCGGTCCGGATTGGCGAAGAGCAGCGCGGTCGTCAGCACAATCCCCATATTGTCGGAGATGTCACCGACAATCAGCGCTGCCTGCTGGACGAGGCTGGCAGCGGCAGACACCCCCTGCGCCATGCGCGCCTGGGATGGCTCCTTGCCTGAAGGCGTGCTGCCGATATTTTCAAATGGCGGTTCGCTCACTGCCTTGCCCCTAGGCTGGCTGATCGACCCTACATCACGCTAGCGCGCGCAGCCGCCCAAGTCCACACTAGCCCCCGAAGCGCACCTGCACGCTCGCCGGCCCGGCCGGCACGTCGGTCAGACTTGATGCGAAGATCAGCGTTTTGCCTGGCCCCACGCTGGCGGCGGGTGGCGGGATGGTCCAGTCGCGCACGCGCACACCGTTCACCAACAGGCGAGCATTAAGCGGCGGCACGGCAACACGGGCAGTACCGGGGTTGTGGATGGTGCCGGTCACTTCCAGCAGCGCGTTGCCGCCGGGCAAGCGCGTCACCCGGCCTTCCAGTTTCACATCCAGCGGCGTCGCGGGCGGCGCAACCTGGGCCAGCGCATCGGTGACACCGGGCAGGGCTTCGGGATCGATGCGGCCCACCCACAAGCCAACCGACGCCGTGGTGAAAGCGGCGCCCAGCACGATCGCCACCAGCCATTTCAGCCACAAGGCCGGCGGCTGGCGCGGTGGGGGCGGTTCCGGCTCTGGCTCTGGTTCGGGTTCGGGTTCGGGCGGCGGGGGTGGCGGCAGGCTGGCGGCACGCGCCTCTTCCTGCACGGCGGCCACGGCTTCATCTTCATCAATTTCTTCGGCGGGCACCCAGCGATGATCGCAGGCGGCGCACTTCAGCCGCGGCCGGCGCATCACCACGCCCACCGCCACCCGATATTGTGCACTGCATTTGGGGCAGGAAACGATCACGGGCCCACCATAGGCAGGCCGATGCGCGCATGGAAGGGGGCGCTTGCACGCTTTGCCCAGCCAAGGCAAAGGCAGTCGCATTATGCACGATCTCAAAGCCCTTCGCGCTGACCCGGACGCCTTTGCCGCAGGCCTTGCTCGCCGTGGTATCAGTGACGCGGCCGATGCGCTGCTGGCCGCCGATGCCGAGCGGCGCGCCGCCGAGACGAAGGCGCAAGAAGCGCTTGCCCGCCGCAATGCCGC
>JAIXQM010000233.1 GCA_027485735.1 Sphingomonadales bacterium
AGTTGCAGGCTGCTCTCCACGGTTTCGGGCACGGCATCGGTGGCCCCGGCACCATAGAGCGTGCCGGCATGTTCGGCATCGCGGGCGCGCACCACGATGCACAGATCGGGGTGGCTGGCGCGGATGCGGCGCACCAGCAGATCCAGCATGCGCATGTCGTCGATGGTGAGCACCACGGCGCGGGCATGATCGAGCTTGAGCCGATCGAGCAGTTCGGGGCGGCGGGCGTCGCCATAGATCACCCGTTTGCCGCCGCGGCGCAGGCGCTGCACCTCGTCAGGGTCGCTGTCCACCGCCAGCCAGGGTTGGCCGTGCATGTCCAGCATCTGTGCCACCAGCCGGCCAACGCGGCCATAACCGATGATCACGGTCTGGAGGTCGGCTGCTTCCGGCGCAGGCTCCTGCAGATCTTCGTTGCTCTGGGCCTCCAGCCGTGCGCCGGCCAGCCCGAGCAGCGGCGCCAGCGCCAGAGTGAGCGAGGCTATCGCCAATGCATATTGCGCTTCGACGCCGCCGATCAGCCGCGCTGAAACAGCGGCGCCCAGCACGATCAGGCTGGTTTCCGACGGGCTGGCCAGCAGCAGCGCGACATGGCCAGCAATGCCCCGGCGTGCCTGCCGCACGCGCAGCAGGACATAGATGGCGCCGGCCTTGAGCAGGATCACCGCCACCGTGCCGCCCAGCACCGGCCAGGGATTTTCGGCAATGGCCCCCAGATCAAGCCCGCTACCCACCCAGATCAGGAACACACCGAGCAGCAGGCCTTCGAATGGCTGGATCGCCGCTTCGATCTGCCGACGATAATCGCTGGTGGACAGCATCAGTCCGGCGGTGAGCGCACCCACGGCCGGTGAAAGGCCGGCCACCGCCGCCGTGGCCGCTGAACCGATCAACACGACCAGCGCGGCAGCAAGGAACAGCTCCGACCGGCGGGTGCGCGCGGCCTGCAGGAACAGCGGCGGCACGATGTGGCGGGCAAACAGCGCGATGCCGATCAGTGCCCCCACACCGATGGCAAGGCTGCGGCCGAAACTGCCGCCCGCGTCACTTGCCGCTCCGGCGCCGATCAGCAGCAGCATCGGCGCGATGGCCAGATCCTGAAACAGCAGCACGCCCAGCGCCTTGCGCCCGGCCTGGCTGTTGATACGCCCGCTGGCCGAGAGCAGTTGCAGGCCCACCGCCGTGGACGACAGCGCCAGCGCGCCGGCAATGGCGGCTACCGCCACTGGCGGCAGGCCAGCCACGTACAGCACTGCCGCGATCAGCCCGCCGCAGAGCAGCATCTGCTGGCTGCCGAGACCAAAGATCAGGTTGCGCATGGTGCGGATGCGATCGAGGCTGAGTTCCAGCCCGAGTGCAAAAAGCAGAAGTGCCACGCCCAATTCCGCTGGCGCCCCCAGGCTTTCAGGGTTGGACAGGGCCAGCCAGTTCAGCCCAGGAAATTGCCCCAGCCCGAACGGCCCGGCCGCCACGCCGATCAGGATGAAGCCGATCACCGGCGAGATGCGCAGCGCGGCAAAGGCCGGAATCACCAGCCCGGTGGCGCCCAGCACCAGCACCATGTCCTTGAAGGCAGAGCTGTCGAGGTTGAGCGCCATTTGAATACCATGGCGGCTGCGGCGCGGGATGTCACGCCTCAGGCGCGGCGCAGCGCTTCCCGCTCGAACAGCACCAGCGGCATGGCGCCCAGCCGCAATATTTCGTGGAACTGGCGTACGTCGAACGCGGCGCCCTGCTTGGCCTTCACCTGCTCGCGCACCGCAAGCCACTTGGTGTGGCCGATCTTGTAGCTCAACGCCTGGCCCGGCGCCGCGCAATAGCGCACGATTTCGCGGGTGGTACGGCCGCGAGCAAAGCCGGTGGTTTCCACCATATACTGGATCGCCTGATCCTTGCTCCAGCGTTTGTGGTGGATGCCGGTATCGACCACAAGGCGCGTGGCGCGGAACAGCAGGCTTTGCAGATAGCCGATGCGTCCCAATGGGTTGCCATCGTAATAGCCGATCTCGTCCGCCAATGTTTCGGCATAGAGCGCCCAACCCTCGGTATAGGCGCTGTAGCCGGCGCGGCGGCGGATCGGCGGGACATCGGGGCTTTCCAGCGCCAGCATCACCTGGAAATGGTGGCCGGGGATGCCTTCGTGGAAGGTGATGGTGGGCAGGCCAAACTTTGGCCGGTCGAAACTGTCGGTGAGGTTGATGAAGAAGGTGCCATTGCGGCTCCCATCCGGTGTGCCGGCCTGATAATAAGCGCCGGCGCCGCCTTCCTGAATAGCCACCGGCACGCGTTTCACATCCAGCTTTGATTTGGGCTGGCTGATGAACAGTTTTTCGAGTTGCGGGTACATGCGCGCGGCATGGCTGCGCAGTTCACTGAGCAACTCCTCCTTGCCGGCATCGGTGTTAGGATAGGTCTGGTCCGGCCGCTCGTTCAGCGCCACCAGCCGCTGGCCAACCGTACCTTGAGTGAGACCCTGGCCCTTCAGCAGCACATCAAGCTGGCTGGAAATCTCTGCCACCTGAGAAAGGCCAAGCTGGTGCACCTCTTCGGCTGTGTAGTCTGTCGTGGTCGAGGATTTGACTGCCGCATCATAATAGGCCGCGCCTTCGGGCAGCTTCCACACGCCGGCATCCATTGTGGCCGTTGCGCGCAATTCTGTGACGGCCGCGATCTGGCGATCCAGCGCGGGGAAGATTTCGCGCTCGACAATGGCCAGCGCACGGCCGCCCCATGCGCCGGCCACATTGGAGGCGACGGCCTTGCGGGTGAGCGCGGTGACCAGTGCCGTCTCGGCGGCCGGGGTGGCACGCAGGCGCTGCATCTGCGGCAGGGCCAGATCGAGCAGGAAGGCCGGCGGCGCCACGCCCATCGCCGCTTCCTCGCGCAGGCGCTGCGTGTTCTGATCGAGCGCGCCAGCAAAGGCGGACAGGCGGCCCAGCCAGGCCTCGGCATCGTCGCTGTTGTTCACCCGGTGCTGATTTTCCAGGAACCCGGGCACCTCGCGATAGGCGCCATCGCTGTGCGTGAGCACATAGGGCGCGAAATTGCCGCCGGCGCTGCCGAAGCCGAAGCGGGTTTCGTTCATCACCCGGCGTGACAGATCATATTCGACCACGTCGCGATCGAGACGGCGGGCAGACGAAAGGGCGTCTGTCGGGATGGCGCGCAGCCGTTCGAGCTGGCTCTTGGCGCGGGCCAGATCGGCGGTGCGGCCAGCGCGGCTGTAATCGGAAAGGCGCGATTTCAGGCCGGCGTTGGCGCCGGTGTCGAGCCCCAGCGCGGTAGCCCGTTCAGGGGAATCGGCGATCCCTTCAGCATAAATCGCATCGAACAGTGCGAGCAGTTGATCATCGGCGGTCGGCTGCGCCAGCGCCGGGCCAGTTACGCCAAGCGCGGCGGTGCCAGCCAGCAACTGGCGGCGGCTGATGGTGAAATCCGACATGTCACTCTCCCCTGCGAAGCCTGCCTAATGGCGGGCCGGGCAGGGGAGGGCAAGCGCGGCCTTACAGACCCTTGACGATGGCGGCATCGAGATTGGCGCGAACGGCTTCGAAGAATTTCTCCGTGGTCATCCAGGCCTGATCGGGGCCGATCAGCAGTGCCAGATCCTTGGTCATCGCACCCGATTCCACGGTTTCGACGCAGACGCGCTCCAGCGTTTCGGCAAACTTCGTCACCATCGGCGTGCCGTCCAGTTTGCCGCGATGCTTCAGGCCGCCGGTCCAGGCAAAGATGCTGGCGATCGGGTTGGTGCTGGTCGGCTTGCCTTCCTGGTGCATACGATAATGGCGGGTCACGGTGCCGTGGGCGGCCTCGGCTTCCACCGTCTTGCCATCGGGGGTCAGCAGGATGCTGGTCATCAGGCCGAGGCTGCCATAGCCTTGGGCAACCATGTCCGACTGCACGTCGCCGTCGTAATTCTTGCAGGCCCAGACGAACTTGCCCGACCATTTCAGGGCAGAGGCGACCAGATCGTCGATCAGGCGATGTTCGTAAACGATGCCGGCCTTGCGATACTGGGCCTTGAAATCATTGGTATAAACTTCTTCGAACAGATCCTTGAAGCGGCCGTCATAGGCCTTCAGGATGGTGTTCTTCGTCGAAAGATAGACCGGCCAGCCGCGATCGAGGCCATAGTTCAGGCAGGCGCGGGCGAAATCGCGAATGCTGTCGTCAAGGTTGTACATGCCCATGGCGACGCCCGACGACGGGAATTCGAACACTTCTTCCTCGATCACGCTTGAACCATCCTGCGCTTCCCAGCGCATGGTCAGCTTGCCGGGGCCGGGCACCTTGAAATCGGTGGCGCGATACTGATCGCCAAAGGCGTGGCGGCCAATGACGATCGGATCGGTCCAGCCCGGCACGAGGCGCGGCACGGACTTGATGACGATGGGTTCGCGGAACACCACGCCGCCCAGGATGTTGCGTATGGTGCCGTTGGGCGATTTCCACATCCGCTTCAGCCCGAATTCCTTCACGCGGGCCTCGTCTGGCGTAATGGTGGCGCATTTCACGCCAACGCCGAACTCCTTGATCGCATTGGCGGAATCAACCGTGATCTTGTCGTTGCTATCATCCCGGCTTTCCATGCCGAGATCGTAATAGCGAAGATCGATGTCGAGATAGGGCAGGATCAGCTGCTCGCGGATCCATTGCCAGATGATGCGGGTCATCTCGTCGCCGTCGAGCTCGACAACGGGGTTTTCGACCTTGATCTTCGGCATCTTGTACTTCCTGCGTTGTGCGACGGTTTGTAGCAGCCGTTCTAGGGGCTGGCGGGCGGGCCGGTCAATGGTGTCAGGCCCTGTTTTGTCCAAGCTTTTCCGACAGGGTCGCCAGATTTTCCAGCGGTTCGGCAAGCGCAGCCAAATGCGGCGGGCCAAAGCCGGCGGCACTGATATGGGCGAGCAACGCCGTAAGCGGATCCCAATAGCCGTTGCCGCCCAGCAGCCAGATCGGCTTGTCGTGAATGCCCAGTTCCCGCCAGGTCAGGCTTTCGAAGAATTCGTCGAGGGTGCCGATGCTGCCGGGCAGGGCGATAATGGCATCAGAAAGCCGGTGCATCAGCGCCTTGCGCTCGTGCAGTGTCTCCACAACGTGCAGTTCATCAAGCCCGTCCTGGGCGATTTCGGTGGTCATCAAAAGGCGCGGGATGATGCCGATCACGCGGCCGCCACCTTCCTTGCAGGCCCGCGCCGCAACGCCCATCAGCCCGACGCGGCCGCCGCCATAGACAAGGGTGACGCCGTGTTCGGCACAGAGCCGGCCAAGGCCCGCAGCCAGTTCGGCATGGGCAGGATCATGGCCGGGGCGGGAACCACAGAACAGCAGCAGGGATTGGATCATCGCCGCCCTGTGACGCATCGACGGGCGGTGCGCAATGCGCGATCAATTGCCAAGCGGCGTGTGACGGGGCTAAAGCAGCAGGCATGACTGATCCTGACAAGAAACTGACGCTTGAAGAGCTTGAAGCCGAGCTGAGCGCGTTGAAGGTAACGCCGGACGCGGAACCGCAACTGCCGTCTGAGCAACAGCAGCAGACTTTGGCACCACCGCCCGAAGTGCCGGCCGGGCCACTGCCGCTGGTGCCGGGCGAGAGCGCCAAATATCGCCTGCCCGACATGCACCCGGAAGGCCGCAAGTTTCTGGGGATCGCGCTGGCCGCCGTTCTGTTCAGCGGGCTGGTGCTGGAATGGACGGCGCTCAGCTTCGTGCTGCTTGGCATTGCGATCTGGGTGGCGGCCTTCTTCCGCGATCCGGTGCGGGTGACGCCGATTGGCGAGAATTTGATCGTGTCGCCGGCCGATGGCCTGGTGAGCCTGATTACCAACGTCGAGGTGCCGCGCCAGTTGCTGGGTGAAGGCGGCCTGGGCGAGGGCCTGGTGACGCGCGTGACCGTTTTCATGAACGTTTTCGATGTGCACGTGAACCGCGCGCCGATCGCGGGGCGGCTGACGCGCATCGTTTATGTGCCAGGCAAGTTCCTCAACGCCGATCTCGACAAGGCGAGTGAAGAGAATGAGCGGCAGTATTTCGTGATGGAAGATTCCAGCGGCGCGCGAGTCGCCTTCACCCAGATTGCCGGCCTGGTGGCGCGTCGGATCATGAAGTGGGTGGATGTGGGCCAGGCGCTGAAGGTGGGTGAGCGCTTTGGCCTGATCCGCTTTGGCAGCCGGGTCGATGTGTTCCTGCCGGCCGGTTATGTGCCCGCCGTTGCGGTGGGCCAGCGCGCCATCGCCGGGGAAACCGTGCTGGCGGTGAGGGGTGCGCCGTTGATGCAAAGCGCGCAGGCACAATGACGCGGCCTGCCTGCTGATGCACAAGCGATGATCGACCGCGAACCACCTCGCCGCCGCGGCATTCCGTTGCGCGCTGTCGTGCCCAATGCGGTGACCGTTCTGGCCTTGTGTTGCGGGCTGACCGGGGTGCGTTTTGCCATCGGCGGGGAATGGGAAAAGGCCGTGGTCGCGGTTCTGCTGGCCGGTGTGCTTGATGGTATCGATGGCCGCATCGCGCGCTTGTTGAAGGGCAGCAGCCGGTTCGGGGCGGAACTGGATTCACTGTCGGACGTCACGGCCTTTGGCGTGGCGCCAACGCTGATCCTGTATCTGTGGGCCTTGCAGCATCTGCCAGGCCGTCTGGGTTGGGTGATTGCGCTGGCCAATGCCATTGCCTGTGCACTGCGCTTGGCGCGGTTCAATGCCCAGATCGATGCCGATGACCAGCCGCATAAGAAACTCGGCTATCTGACCGGGATACCAGCACCGGCAGCTGCGGGCCTGACGCTGGCGCCACTGTATGTGCACTTCTGGTTGGCGCCATCAGCGCTTGATGATCTCGCGGTGCGCGCGGGCGTGGTTGCCGTCACCTCGCTCACCGTGGCGTTCCTGATGGTGTCAAACCTGCCAAGCTATGGCTGGGGGTGGCTGCGGCTGCGGCCGTCGTGGCGCTTGCCGGCGTTGGCGGCCATCGGCTTGTTGGCCGGCGCGTTGTTCACCAATCCGTGGCCAACGCTCGCCATCATCACCATCGTTTATGCCGTATCGATCCCGATGGCGATCAACTCCTATGCCCGGGTCAAGGTCCGGACTGGGCGGACGATCGACGACCGCACCAACAGTGCCGACGACGGCATCCAGCCGCCGCCTTGAACCGGTTGCCCGCGCAGGGCGTCGACCAACGCCAGGCGGGCGTCACCCAGCATGAGGCCAACCAGGGCCCAAGCGGCCACACAGGCCAGCAACATCAACAGCATCGTCATCATCTTATCCCCTTGCCAGCGACGAATCGCCAGAATGTTCCTTATCTGTTCCGCCTTTTATGTTCCTTGAATGTTCTTTCCGTCAAGCCCCCTTTTCGCGCTTCGACGGCGGGGCTATGAACTATTGGCAAGGTGCCGCGGTCAGAAAGGCGCGCTGCATGAGAAAATTTGGGGAGGACGCGCATGTTGGGAACGATGCAGGATTGGCCGCTGCTGGTGAGCAAGCTGATCGATCACGCGGCGATTTATCATGGTCAGCGCGAGATCGTGTCGCTGAGCTGCGAAGGGCCGAAGCATCGCACCAACTGGGCCACCGTGCGCGGCCGCGCTCGCCAAGTGGCGGGCGCGCTGCGGCGATTGGGCATGCAGCCCGGCGATCGCATTGCCACGCTGGCCTGGAACACCTGGCGCCATGTCGAAAGCTGGTATGGCATTTCCGGCATGGGCGGCGTTGCCCACACCATCAACCCGCGCTTGTTTGAAGAGCAGATCATCTACATCGCCAACCACGCTGAAGACCGGGTGCTGTTTTTCGATCTGACGTTTGTGAAGCTGGTTGAGAAACTGGCGCCAAGTCTTTCCACGATCGAGCATTTCGTGCTGCTCACTGATCGTGCCCACATGCCGGAATCGAGCCTGAACCTGCTCTGCTATGAGGAGCTGTTGGCCGCCGAAAGCATGGACACCCCGTGGACCGATGTGCCGGAGAATGCGCCGGCCGGCCTGTGCTACACCAGCGGTACCACGGGCAATCCCAAGGGCGTGCAATACAGCCACCGTTCCAACGTGCTGCACGCCATGGCCGCCTGCGCCACCGATGTGTTTGGCATGGGCGCCCGCACCGTCGTGCTGCCGATTGCGCCGATGTATCACGCCAATGCCTGGTCCATCCCCTATACGGCGGCCGCGGCCGGCGCGAAGCTGGTGATGGGCGGCCCCAATTTCGATCCGCCAACGCTGCACAAGCTGATTGTGGAGGAAGAGGTGGATCTGGCGCTGGCCGTGCCAACCATCTGGCTGGGCATGATGCAGCACCTGGAAAAAACCGGTGAGACCATGGGCAAGCTGAACCGGACCGCTATCGGCGGTTCGGCCGTGCCGCGCGCCATGATCGAGGCCTATGACAAGCTCGGCGTGCGCGTCTTGCAGCTGTGGGGTATGACAGAAATGTCCCCGCTCGGCACCGTGGGTACGGGCGTTCCAGAAACAGATACAATGCCTTATGCCGATGAACTCAATGTTCGTATAAAGCAGGGCCGTGGGCTGTTCGGTGTCGAAATGAAGATCGTTGACGACGATGGCCAGGAATTGCCGCGAGACGGTGTGGCTTTCGGCCGGCTGCTGGTGCGGGGCCCGTGGATTGTTGGCAGCTATTTCAAGGGCGATGGCGCCAGCGCGTTCGAAGACGGATGGTTCGACACGGGCGATGTCGCCACGCTGGATCCGCTTGGCTACATGCAGATCGTCGATCGCGCCAAGGATGTGATCAAGTCCGGCGGTGAATGGGTCTCGTCCATCGATCTGGAAAATGTGGCTGTCGGTGCGCCGGGCGTGGCGGAAGCCTGCGTGATCGGTGTGCATCACCCCAAATGGGATGAGCGCCCGCTGCTGCTGGTGGTGCCGAAGGAGGGCGCGGCGGTGACCAAGGAGAGCGTGCTGGCCTATCTGGACGGCCGTATCGCCAAGTGGTGGACGCCCGATGATGTGCTGATCGTCCCCAGCCTGCCGCACACCGCCACGGGGAAGCTGCTGAAAGTGGCCCTGCGCGAACAATACAAGGACTATAAGCTGCCGACAGCGTAAGCGGGGTCATTCCCGGGCGCAGAGTTGCGCCGCGAACCACAGGGGCCCCCGTCATGAGACCTGCATTTCCAGTGTTGTGTAGTCTGTTGCTGCTGGCAGGCTGCGCCACACGGCCGACAGCACCAGCCTTCGAGGCACCAATGCTGGCCCGCACGGCGATCGTTTCGGCAGCCGATGCCGATGGCACACCGCTGGGTGATCCGCCGCCGTTGCGCCAGGTGGGCAAGCGCAATGATGTCCTGCTGCTTTCGGGCGGCGGATCGGTGGGGGCATTTGGCGCCGGTGTGCTGGTGGGCTGGAGTGAATCCGGCACTCGCCCGCAGTTCGACGTGGTGACCGGCATTTCAACCGGAGCGCTGATGGCCACTCTGGCCTTTCTGGGGCCAAAGCATGATGCCGATCTTGCCCGCGCCTATACGGAAATCACCGCCAAGGACGTGATGAAGCGCCGCGGCATCATCGGCTTTGCAAAGAAGGCTTCGGTGTATGATCGCGGGCCGCTGGAGCGGATGATCGAGACGATCGTGACCGAGCAGATGATGGATGAGGTTGCGGCTGAACATCGCAAGGGCCGGCGGCTGTACGTGGGCACCACCAATCTCGACAACGGCGTGGCCACGGTTTGGGACATGGGCCGCATCGCCAGTTCAACCGAGCCAAACCGGGTCCAGCTCTATCGCCGCGTTTTGGCGGCATCGGCGGCAATCCCGGGCGTGTTCGCGCCGGTGTACATCAGCCAGACCGATGGGCCGCCGACGATGCATGTCGACGGCGGCATCAAGCAGGCCGTGCTGTTCCGCAGCTACATGATCGATCCGCGCGGTGCCAATGAACATGTCTGGACGATCGTGAATGGCCACGTCAGCCTGGTTGGCAACACGGCGCTCAGCGGTACCAACAGCGGCAGCATCATCGGTCGCAGTGTTCTCGAGATGTTGCGATCGATTGCCTATCGTTCCATCGAGCGGGTTTACACCATGGCCCGCAACGCCCGCGCCGAATATCACCTGGCCTATCTGCCGGATGACGAGGAGGAACCGAGCCCGATCAGCTTTGAACCCGCTGCCTTGCGGCGGCTGTTCGAGGCAGGGCGCGCCATTGGTGCCAAGGGCCAATGGCAGGCGGAGCCGCCGCGGCTGGAGCGCTACCAAAAGATGGCGCGATAAGGGTTGAGTGCCCTGATTGGCGCTGCTTCACGGGAAAAGGCTGAACTGATCACCGGGTGTCTGGAACCGGGTGCAATCCAGTTGAATCCGTTCCCGGCTCAGCCCGTGGCTGGTGCAGGCCTTCACGAAACGCTGGCGCATCAGGTCGGCATAGGGGCCTTGCGCCTGGAAGCGGGCGAAGAAGCGGGGATCATTGTCCTTTCCGCCGCGCATGGAGGTGATGTGGCGCATGACGCGGGCGGCGCGGTCGGGGAAATGTGTCGCCAGCCAGTCGCGGAACAGCGGCGCGACTTCGTGGGGCAAGCGCACGGGGATGGAGTAAGCGCCAACTGCGCCGGCTTCGGCAGCAGCGGCGACGATGGCCTCGATCTCGTGATCGTTGATCGCCGGGATCATGGGCGAGAGCGAGACAAACACCGGCACGCCGGCTTGGCTGAGCGCGCGGATGGCGGCGAGGCGACGCGGCGGGGTGGCGGCGCGCGGCTCCATGAGGCGGGCGAGGCGGGGGTCGAGGGTGGTGACGCTGATCATCACCGCGGCGAGGCTGCGGGTCGCCATGGCGGTAAGGATATCGAGGTCGCGGCACACCCGGTCTGACTTGGTGGTGATGGTGACGGGGTGACGGCAGTCGTTCAATATTTCAAGGATTTGCCGGGTGATCTTCCAGTCGCGCTCGATGGGTTGATAGGGATCGGTGTTGGTGCCGAGCGCGATGGGCTGGCATTCGTAGCCGCGTTTGCCCAGTTCGGCCTTCAGCAGCGCTGGCGCGTCGGGCTTGGCGAACAGCCGGCTTTCGAAATCCAGGCCGGGCGACAGATCGTGGAAGGCATGGGTGGGGCGGGCGAAACAATAAACGCAGCCATGCTCACAGCCGCGATAGGCGTTGATCGAGCGGTCGAACGGCACATCGGGGGACTGGTTGCGGGTGATGATGCTGCGCGGGCGTTCCACCGTTACCGTCGTGCGCAAGGGCGGCGGCGCGTCGTCAACCGTTGCGGCCGTGTCTAGCCAGTCACCATCGGCTTCGCGGGTGGCGAGGCCAAAGCGGGCGGGTGTGGCGTTCCCGGTCGCGCCGCGCCCACGCACCGCCTCAGGGTGCGGCGGGGATGGCATAGCTGAGCGTGTAGAAATGCTCCCGGCCGGCGATGCGGATGGTCATGCGGCCGCTGATGCCAGCCAATGCCCCGGTGCCGGAGCCAGGCACGATGACCACATTGAGCTGCTGACCGCCGGCATCCATCGTCCCATTGTGCTGCAGCGCAAAGCCACCGCTGCGGCCAGCCAGCGTGCCCTCCACCATCTCCATCGCGACATAGCCGGCGATGCCCTTGGCCGGATCGCCGGCGCTCATCATCACGCCGGTGCTGGTGCCGGCCAGATCGCCGCTGAAGTGCTTCTCCAGCCGGTGCTGCGCGACGCCGCCGGGCGCTGCGGGCAGGGCGGTGAGCGTCACGCTGAACTGGCCGCTGGCTGCGGCGCCGGCAGCCGGGTTGCCCACAGTGAAGCTGGCCATCATCAGACATGCTCCGATCAGTTTCATCACCCGACTCTCCATCGGGTGTGAACGTATCAGGAACATTACGCGTGCACCAGCGGGATTGATGACCTGTTTCAGGCGGCGACCTGGCCCAGTGCCAGGGCTTCGCGAGTCAAGACTTCGGTGCGCAGGGCGCGGGCATCGGCCAGCGCGTTGTGGGGCATGGCGCTCATGCTGGCAGTGTCGAAGCCGGGCAAGTTGATCAGATCAAAGCGCACGTGTGGCACCATGCGGCGGCCTTTGAACACCAGCAAGCCAGCGGCATGGGCGATATCCTCTGGCCAGTCGGCGACCAGGACCGGTTCGGCGTCGGCTGCCAGATAGGCGGCAAGCGCGGCCACAACGTCGGCGCGGCTTTGCGCCGGGGCGCCCAGCTTGGGCATCACATGTTCCGCCACCCAGCGCAGCGGGCGGTGGCAGGGCAGCACAGCATAGAAATCGCCCAGGCTCTCGCCTTCCGGTACCAGCGCGATGGCGATGAGCGGGCCATCGAAGCCGTTGAATTCGCAATCGAGGAAATAGCGCATCGGCTCAGCGCTCCCGCAAGCGGGGCAGCAGCTCGACGAAGTTGCACGGCCGGTGGCGGGCATCCAATTGGCTGGCGAGTATGCCGTCCCATCCATCCTTCACGGCGCCGGTGGAGCCGGGCAGGCAGAAGATGTAGGTGCCGCGGGCGAGGCCAGCACAGGCGCGCGACTGGATGGTGGAAGTGCCAATGCTCTGGAAGCTGAGCCAGCGGAACAGCTCGCCGAAGCCAGGGATCATTTTCTCGGCGATCTGATCAAGCGCTTCGGGGGTGACGTCGCGGCCGGTGACGCCGGTGCCGCCGGTGGTGATGATAACGTCGATCTCCGGGTCATCAATCCACGCGTTCAGGTGCGCCACCAGCAGCGGCACCTCGTCCTTCACGATGGCGCGGGCAGCAAGGACATGGCCGGCTGCGGTGAGCCGGGCTACCAGCGTGTCGCCGGATGTGTCGGTGGCCGGCACGCGGGTGTCACTTATCGTGGCGACGGCGATGTGCAGCGGCACGAAGAAAATCGACTCATCAATGGGCATGGATGACGCTAAACTGTTCCTTGCCGGTTTGTCATGGTGGATGAACAGCGAGGGGAAGGATTGCGGCAATGGCAACAGGGGCGGCGCGCGTGATGGCGATGATCTGCGTGAGTGATCGGGAACGGGCGCGCGGCTTTTACCGTGATGTGCTGGGGCCGGTGCTGGGCATTGGTGCGCCGGGGATTGACCATTTTGGCGATCAATTCCCGTGCGGCGACGGGTTCATCCGGCTGACCGCGTTACCGGATTTCACGCCCGGTCCCCATCCTGTGCTGGGCTGGCAAGTGGATGATGCCGCCGCCGCCGTGGCCGGGCTGGTGGCGAAGGGCGCCCGAATGCTGATCTATCCCGGCTTTGGCCAGGATGCGGCTGGTATCTGGAATTCGCCCGATGGCGGCGCCCGCATCGCCTGGTTCAACGACAGTGAGGGCAATCTGCTGAGCCTGACACAGCAGCGCTGATCCTATTTGCCGCCGGCCACGGCGCGATCGTCGCTGGGCCAGGCTTCGGGGGTGAAGCTGCCGGGTTCGGGTCGGGGGCGGATGGGCAGCGGATCGCGCTTTACCGCCAGTTCGCCGCCGATGCCGGGCAGGCGTGGCCACAGGCCTTGCGCGATGGCGTCCATCGAAGCCGGCGAATGGCCGTCGCGCAATTCGTACATCCACAGGTTCCTGAGCACGATTTCGACATAGTGCCGGGTTTCGCGATAGGGGATGGATTCGATGAACAGCAGCGGATCGCCCTGATCATCCAGCGTGCGGTTCCACGTCTGCACCGAACCCGGCCCGGCGTTATAGGCGGCAATCACCTTGGGCAGCAGCCCGCCGGTGAGTCCCATGCGGCCCAGCACTTCCAGATAGGTCTGCCCCAGTTCGAAATTATAGGCCGGGTCTGCCATGTCCCCCACCACGCTGGCAGCATCGGGGGTTTCCTTCAGGATGCGGCGGTTCACCAGATCGCGGGTATCGGGCATCAACTGCATCAGGCCCTTGGCACCGGTGCGGCTGGTGGCCGTGGTGATGAAGGCCGATTCCTGCAGGGCGTGAGCAAAGGCCAGGCTGCGCGGCACCCGCCAGCCGCGGAACGGCACCCAATCCGGCGCGGGATAGCGGGCCGACAGCGGCGCTTCCAGGCCCACCGGCGGCTTGGTGGCAAGGTTGTACTGCGTGGCCGGCAGATCGAGGCGTGCCGCCAGCCGCAGGATCGCCGGATAGGCATCAGCGGGCGCGGTGGCGGCGAGGTGGCGGAGTTCGCGGTCAGCCAGGCCCAATTGGCCGATTTCCACCAAGGCAGCGGCACGGCGGGCGCCAGCCACCTCTTTCAGATAATTCCAGTCTGCGGTGATGAAATCGGGCTCTCGCCAATCCAGACCCTGATCCACACCCAGCGAGCGGCGTGCGAGCAGGCCATAGAAGCTGGCGACCGAGGTGGCGGCTTGGCTCAGCCGAGCCTTGCGGTTGGCTTCATTGCCGGCCAAGCCCCAACTGCGGCCGGCCCAGAAGGCAGCAGCGGCGCGGGTATCGTCGCGGCCCATTTTCACCAGATCAAAGGCTTCGGCGGCATCGCG